>JBBIRT010000046.1:0-22769 GCA_037441725.1 Deltaproteobacteria bacterium
AAAGAGGACAGAACGGAATTGAGATCAAGGCTCCTATGGGAGCTGAAATCCGTGCTATCCTTTCTGGGAAGGTCCTCTATGCCGATTGGTTCAAAGGGTTTGGAAATATTGTGATCATTGATCATGGAGATCATATCTTCACGGTTTCGGGTTACTGTTCTGAATTATTAAAGAAACCTGGGGAGATGGTCTCCCAAGGGGAGACGATTGCGCTCGTTGGAAGCGCAGGATCATTAAAAGGTCCATGCCTTTACTTTGAGATTCGTCACCATGGGAAGCCTCAAGATCCAATGGAATGGCTATTCCATTTGGATCGAGTCGTTTCCCTCCCAGAAGAGACGAAATATTGAGGGAAAGGTGCATGAAGGAGAATACGATGAATCAATTGAAAAGAATTGGAAATTTGAAAATCATTTTGATCCTCTTTTTAGTTTTTCTCCTGGGAGTCCTCATTGGATCGGGTCAGTATCAGAGGGTCTCAGCCCTTTCCAACAGTACCTTTGAGGAGCTAAAGCTATTCTCAGATGTAATCTACCTCATTCAGAAGGATTATGTGGAAGAGACTAAATCCAAGGATCTGATCTATGGGGCGATCAAAGGGATGCTCGAAACCTTAGATCCCCATTCAGGGTTTATGCCACCGAATGTATTTAAAGAGATGCAGGAAGAGACCAAGGGGCGTTTCGAGGGGTTAGGGATGGAGGTGACCATCAAAGAAGGAATCCTTACAGTCGTTTCTCCGATTGAAGATACCCCTGCCTTTAAAGCAGGGATTTTAGCAGGGGATCAAATCCTTAAGATTAATGGAGAATTGACTAAGAATCTAACTCTTATGGAGAGCGTGAAGAGATTGCGTGGTCCTAAGGGATCCAAGGTCACGATCACCATCATGCGAGAAGGTTTTACTAAACCACAAGATTTTACTTTGGTTCGGGATGTGATCCCCATTCGGAGTGTCAGATATGAATTACTTGAGAAAAGCTATGGCTATATTCGCCTGACCCAATTTCAAGAGAAGACGGACAGCGAATTTGATAAGGCCTTGAAGGCATTAGAGGAAGAGGGTAAGGGAAACCTGAAAGGATTGATTCTCGATCTTCGGAACAACCCAGGAGGTCTTTTAGATCAGGCCGTCAAGGTGGCAGATCATTTCTTAGAATCAGGGATCATTGTATCCATTGGAGGAAGGAAGGAGGAACAGAAACAGAAATGGGTTGCCCATCCTGAGGGAACGATCCCGAGATATCCATTGGTTGTCCTTGTCAATGGAGGAAGCGCAAGTGGATCAGAGATTGTGGCAGGTGCTATTCAGGATCATGGCCGTGGGATCATTGTAGGGACTCAAACCTTTGGAAAGGGCTCGGTTCAAACCATCATTCCCTTGAAGGATGGATCAGGATTGAGGTTAACGACAGCAAGGTACTATACACCGAATGGCCGTTCCATTCAGGCCAAAGGGATTACCCCTGATATCATCGTAAAGCCTACACGACCTGAGGAAGAAAAAGAAGAAACTCCTCCTCATCCCCTGATGGAGAAGGATTTGGAGAGACATCTTATTGAGTTTGAGAAGAGGGCTCCTAAGGAGAAAGAAGAAGCCAAGAAGGAAGAGGTAAAGGAAAAGAAACCAGTCGATCAACAACTCGAAAGAGCACTTGAACTTCTAAAGAGCTGGGAGATTTTCAAGAAGGTTGCAAAGGGAGAAAGATAGTTCATATCTTATAACTCTACCCTTAACTCTACCCTGAATGAGATAAATCCAAAACATTCCCTCCATTATATTTATCTTAATATGGAGATAAGTATTTGATATTATTAAATTATTTTAACTTGTGAAATTTTTCATTATATGTTATACCATATCATCTTCCGTTTTAACCTTTACAATTCAATTTGATCAAAATTTTGAGTTTAACCTCATTTGAAAGAAGGAGGTAAAAAATGTGGCAATTAAGGACCGATGAACTTGCTCAAGCAGAGGCTGCTGTTAAACAGACCCTTCCCCCCTGTCAGGTAAGATGCCCGATAAAGGAATCAATCCAAAGAACTAATGTGATGATCTCTCTTCTTCCTAATGATCCTGAGAAGGCAAAGGTCGGAGTTATCCAAATAGGTGATTCCCTTTATGAAAGGAATCCATTTTTTACAATATGCGGTTATATATGTGGGATCTGTGAGAAGGATTGTAATTATAAATCAAAGGGTGGTGCGATTAAAAGACGTCTTTTAAAGAAATTCCTCTCGGATTGGTATACCCCTTATTTGAATGAGAAAAAGCCCCTTAATGTTAAGAAGGACAGGGAACCTGTTGCTGTATTAGGAGGTGGACCTGCAGGCCTCTTCTGTGCGTGGGAGCTAAGCAAGAAGGGTTATCAGGTGACCCTATTCTGTAACCCTTCAAAATTGGGGGGGGCCTTACGATACATTCCCAAATATAGATTACCGAGAGAGGTGCTAAACTCAGCTGTGAAGAACCTCGTTAGGATTGGAGGGATTAAACTTGAGGAAGAAGTGAAGGTGAATGGAGAAGATGTGGTCTCAAGGCTTGAGGCCAGGGGATTCAAGGCAATCTTTATTGCCACGGGTACTCCTCAACCCAGGCCCCTTACATTTGGAATGATGCCAGTAGATTGGCATGGCCTTGAAAACATTGAATATGGTCTCCATTTTTTATTTAAGGTTTCTCAGGAGATGTTGCCTTTAGATCATTTTAAAAACAAAAGGGTGATTGTAATCGGTGGTGGAAATGTGGCTTTGGATGCGGCAAGGACTGCAGTGAGATTGGGGGGCCAGGTGACCCTTGTTTGTATTGAGACCTGGGATAAGAGTTCCCGAGATGGGATTCCTGCAGATCCAGAAGAGATAGAAGGGGCAGAGCAAGAAGGCGTGAGGTTTGTATATTCAAGAGGGGTTAGGAGCATCCTTGGTGAAGAGGGAAAGTTTAAAAAGATTGATTGTCCAAGATGTATCGCAGTTTTTGATGAGAAGGGTTTTAATCCCAAATTTGATCCTTCTGATTCAATAGAGATAGAAGGGGATGTGCTTCTCATCACGATCGGTCAGATGTGGGATCGGTCCCTTCTCCAGAATGCAGGTCTTTTTGACGAAAGTGGGAGGCTTGCGGTCAATCCATTCACCCGTCAGAGTATTAAAAGAAAGAATGTGTTTGTTGGGGGAGATGTGAGAAGGGTGGGTTTCATGGTAGATGCAATGGCAGAGGGTAGGGAGGCTGCAGATTTTATAGACCGGTATTTAAGGGGGGTGAGCCTTGCAAAATGGCTTGTTACCTATGAGGGAAGTGGTCTCCCACTCAGACCTTCATTTAAGACGGAACCTCTTTTGAAGTGGAAATCCCCTGATCAGAGAATGAATTTTGAGGTATATGAAATTGGGTTAACCCTTGAAGAGGCTATTAAAGAGGCAAGGAGGTGTTTAGAATGTGGACCCTGTATCTCCTGTAAGGCTTGTGTGGCTGTCAATATCCAATCCGAATTACCGATTGTGGAGGTGGATGATAATCTATGCAGTGGGTGTAGCATCTGTGTGACAGCCTGTAATTATGGGACTGCCTTCCTGAGGGAAGTCCCCATTATCTTCGAGGGAAGGGAGGTAGGGAAAAGGAAGATCTCCTATACCGACCCACTTTTATGTAAGGCCTGTGGGATGTGTATTTCAGCCTGCCCCTCAGGGGCCAGAGGATTTGTTCCTGATATCTCATTAGAGAAACAATTAATCGAATCCCCCGTAGGGATTGTCTGCTTTGCATGTAAGTTTGGTTGGGGATATGCTGGGGAACGAAAGCATTTTGAAAATATAAAGAATTTTATTCCAGTGGTCTGCATCGGCAAGGTAGATGCCATGGATATTCTCCAGGCTTTTCAGAAAGGGTGTGATGGAGTCATGCTGTTGGGTTGTGGCGAAGGGGACTGTCATTTTCAGGATGGGAATCTGGAGGCCAGGAAGAGGGTCTACATGCTTCACAAAATTCTTGAGGCATTTGGCTATGAAAAGGAAAGACTTGAGATTGTAACATCCATCGACCCCCGAGGCGAACGTATTCAGGGACTTATCAATGGATTTGCTGATCGACTCAGGGGACTTAGTTCTGCTAAAAGGTAGGAGGTCATGGAATGGAGAATAAACCAAAGATAGCGATATGTTGGTTTGGTGGTTGTGGGGGTTGTGATGAGGCCATCGTTGATCTGAATGAAGACATTCTTAAGGTCGTCAATACATTTGATATCATCCTCTGGCCAGTAGCTCTTGACTTTAAATATCCTGAAATAGAGAGGATGGGGGACAAAGAAATCTTGGTCAGTCTGATCAATGGGTCTGTGAGAAACTCTGAACATGAAGAGATTGCCAATCTGTTAAGACACAAATCTCAATATCTGATTGCCTTTGGTGCATGTGCCTGTTTTGGGGGAACCCCAGGGATGGCCAATCTAACCACGAAAAAGGATATATTCAAATGGGTCTATGAAGAGGCTCCAACTGTGGTGAACCCTGAAAGAAATCTTCCACAGAAACTTACCATGAAAGGAAGCAATGGGTTATCATTACCAGAATTCTATGAAACAGTACATCCTTTAGGAAAGGTAGTGGAGGTGGATTACTATCTACCAGGATGCCCTCCACCTCCAGAATTGATCAGAGAAATGGTTGAGGTATTGATCTCTAAGGAGCTACCACCCAAAGGCACTACCCTTTCACCTTCCACGGCTTTATGTAATTCTTGTGATAGGAATCAGACAAAACCTGAGCGGCTTGAAATTACCAACATTAAAAGAATCCATGAGATTGAGGCAGATCCTGAAAAGTGTTTTCTTGCCCAAGGAGTCATTTGCATGGGACCTGCAACCCGGAAGGGATGTGGAAATGTCTGTATCAATATCAATTTACCCTGCAGGGGTTGTTTTGGACCTGTTGAAGGGGTCAAGGAGATGGGGTCGAAGTATCTTTCAGCTTTGGCCTCATTAATGGTGGCTGACAGTGATGAGGCTCGCAGGAAGATGGTGGATGGAATGGTTGATCTTGTTGGATATTTTTACCGTTTTACCTTGGCTTCTTCACTGCTTCAAAAGAGAAGGAAATAAACCCTATGAGAAGGAATAGGTTGCTGTTTTAAAATGTGGTTACATTTTTGGGGTTAAAAGATTGCACTAGAATTTCTAACAGGACAAATTGAAAGGAATGAGGTGAATAAAATGTCAAGGAAGATAACCATCAATCCTGTAACGAGGCTTGAAGGTCATGGGAAAATTGAGGTTTTTCTCAACGAGAAGGGTGAAGTTGAGGATGCCTATTTCCAGGTCACCGAACTCAGGGGTTTTGAGAAATTCTGCATTGGAAGACCTGTTGAAGAAATGCCAAGGATCGTACCAAACATCTGTGGGGTCTGCCCAACCCCCCATAATATAGCCTCTACAAAAGCATTGGATTACATCTTCGGAGTTGCTCCGACCCCAACCGCAAAACTTGTGAGGAAGCTTCAGTTTTGTGCAAACTATGTTGAGGATCACTACATCCATTTCTTTTTCCTTGCTAGTCCTGACTTTATCATGGGGCCAGAGGCCAATCCAGCGGAGAGGAATATTTTAGGGGTAATCAATAAGGTAGGACTTGATATTGCTAAACAAGTGATTGAGGTGAGAAGGAGGACAAGGGAGATTATCAAACTCATAGCGAGCAAACCTGCACATCCTGAGGGGGGATTACCCGGAGGGGTTCCAAGAGGTATAAAGGAAGAGGAAAGGGGTTTCATTATCGATACGGCTAATCAATGTGTGGCGTTTGCTCAATTTGCCCTTAAACTTTTTAAAGATGAAATCTATGGGAATAAGGATTATCTCGATTTGATCGTAAGCCATCCCTATCACCTCAAAACTTATTATATGGGCCTGGTGGATGATTACAACAGGCAGAATTATTATGAGGGAATGCTGAGGGTGGTAGATCCAAATGGTAGGGAGGTGGCCTTTTTCCACCCGAGGGACTATAAGGATTATATTGGAGAGTGGGTTGAACCTTGGACTTACATTCGACTGACCTATTTGAAAAAGTTAGGTTGGAAAGGAATTATCGAAGGAGATGAGACTTCCCTTTACAGAGTTGGGCCTTTGGCAAGGTATAATGTAGCCGATGGAATGGCAACCCCCCTTGCCCAAAAGGAATATGAATATATGGTCTCTGTCCTTGGAAAACCCGTCCATCATACCCTAGCCTACCACTGGGCTCGGTTGATTGAGGCCCTTCAGGCAGCCGAGGAGATGCAGAGGATAGCCAATGATCCGATGTTGACCGGAAAGGATATCAGGAATATGAATTACCAGTTTACGGGTAAAGGGATAGGATGTGTGGAGGCTTGCAGGGGAGTATTAATACACCATTATGAATCCGATGATAGAGGACTTATTACAAAAGTGAATCTTATTGTTGCAACCCAGCATAATGCAGCACCAATAGCACTTTCGGTGAAAAAGGATGCCAACGGTTTTATCAAGGATGGGGATGTAAAGGAAGGGATGCTCAATAGAGTAGAGATGGCTTTTCGTGCCTATGATCCATGTTTGGGATGTGCGACCCATTCCTTACCCGGGAATATGCCCCTGATGATCAATATTCGCAATAGGGAAGGGAAGGTATTGAAAACTCTTATAAGAGATTAACAATTTAAAAAGTCCATGAAGAAAAAAAGGGAAATAAAAAGATTAGTCATTGGTCTTGGAAATACCATTCTTGGAGATGATGGTGCCGGGATCTATGCGGTGAGGGAATTGAAGGAGAGATACCATAGTGAGAGGGGTCTTTCTTTTGAGGAGGCCTCCACAGGAGGGATTGGGCTTCTTGACCTCATAGACAATCATGATGAGGTGGTGCTGATTGATGCCATCATCACAGGAAAGGGACAGCCAGGGCAAATATATCGAATGGAAATCGATGAACTTAGACCTGCAAAGGGTTTAATTGATCCCCATCATCTCGATATCAGAACCGCTTGTACATTAGGGGAGAGGCTGGGTTATAACATGCCTAAAAAATTTTGGATTTATGCCATTGAGATAGAAGAGGATAAGGTATTTTCAGATCATGTAAGCGATGCAGTAAGAAAGGGGATCTTAAACCTTATTAACCAGTTGAGCACAGACCTCTCTTTGCCTCTCCCTCACCAAGATAATGGCCAAAAAGGCTGCGATGAGGGCCATAGCAGCCCCAAATAAGAAAGCCCATTGAACCCCCAAGGTTTTCCAGAAAAGCCCCATAAGAAGACTTGCTGGGAGGGTTGCGATTCCAATGAAAAAATTATAGACCCCATAGGCCGTTCCTCGTCTCGACTCCTCTATTAGATCAGCTACCCAGGCCCTCTCTGTCCCCTCGGATAGACCGAAGAAAAAGCCATAAACAAAGAAAAGGATCCAAACATGATAGGTCTTCGAGGCGAAGGCAAATCCTGAATAGACCAAGGCATAAATAGTCCAGGCAAGGATCATGACCCTCCTTCTTCCAATCCTATCAGAGAGGCTACCCCCTGGAATGGAAAAGATTGTTTTTGAAAGATGGAAGACAAACCACAGGATGGGAATTGATACAATGTTCAATCCCAGATCTGTTGCCCGGAGGAGGAGAAAGGCATCGCTTGAATTTCCGAGGGTAAAGAGGGTAATGATAAGGAGAAAGGATTTATATTTTCTATTCCATGTGCTCCAATGCAACTTGGGTGTAAAAGAGGCTAAAGTCCGTTTTTTAGTCACATCGACCACTCCCCCTAAGAGAACCCAAAGACAGAAAAAGGAAGGGATGGCAGAGAGAAGAAAGATTACCCTTAAATTTTTTGTTAGAAGAGTCATTAGAAGGGAAGCGATCAGGGGACCAACCATTGCTCCTGCATGATCCATCGCCCTTTGAAAACCAAAAGCCTTCCCCCTTTCTTCTTCATTGCAGGATTCTGAGAGTAAGGCGTCCCGCGGGGAGGTTCTTATCCCTTTCCCCACACGATCCAAAAAACGGAGGAAAAGGACATGAAGCGCCGAAGTGGTGAGTCCCATCAGTGGCCGAGTCATCGATGCAAGAGAGTAACCGAAAAACACAAGTCTTTTTCTTCTTTGAAAACGATCCGACAGCCAACCTGAAAAGAGTTTTAGGAAGCTGGAAATACTCTCAGCGATCCCTTCAATGAGTCCAACATAGAGAATTCCTGCCCCCAATACTTGTGTCAGAAAAAGGGGGAGAAGGGGATAGATCATTTCACTCGAGAGATCATTGAAAAGACTGACGAAGCCCAGACTCTTGACATTCTTTGAAAGGCGTAAAAAAGGTCTTAACACACCCTAACCCTTCCTTTATTGTATAGGAGTCTTAAAGTCAATTTATTTTTGAGGAGTATATTCTCCCCACATTTAGGTAATTATTAACATTAAATCAGATTTATTCAAAGGGTTTCCTTCATGATTGGAAGAGAGAGGAGTAATGATCAGTTCTTGATGAAAGGTTCAAGGTTTGATGATTAATTGAATGGGTGGAGTTCCCTTCTCTGTTTTCATTCCAACAGAATAAGAACAGTAGGCGCAAAGGTATTCATATTGGTCCCCCTCAGGTAAAACAAGAAGCAATCTTTTTCTGACCGGAACCGCTGCCTTGCACCTGGGGCAGAAAAGAGAGGTCGCCTCAAACTGCTCGTAACTTGGTTTATCCATTACAATTTATTAATATAACATATAAAAAAGCGGCCCTCAACAATCTTTACTTTTCTATTTGATCCAATTTTGAAATTTCCTTGTCTTTCCCTTGAACCAAGTGGATCAGTTCAATGACCACCTGTTCCATCTGGGTTGCCTGGGACTTCAGGACTTCTGAAATGCTTGCTGATTCTTCTGCATTTGATGCATTCTGTTGGGCAATCTCATCTAATCCACTTACGGCTTTGGTTACCTGCTCAATCCCCGATGCCTGTTCTTTGGAGGCCAAGGCGATTTCACTCACCAGTTTCCCCACCCCTTGTACACCCCTTACCACCTCTGAAAATGCCTCACTGGTCTTTCTTACAACTTCAGCCCCTTGCCTAATCTTCCTTACAGCCCCTTCGATCAGAGTTGAAGTGTTTTGAGCGGCTTCGCTTGCACGCATGGCAAGATTTCTTACTTCTTCAGCCACAACGGCAAAGCCTGCCCCCGCCTCCCCTGCCCGAGCCGCTTCAACAGCTGCATTCAAAGCGAGGAGATTGGTCTGAAAGGCAATCTCATCAACCGTTTTGATGATCTTTGAGGTTTCTTCATTCGTCTTAGAAATCTCTTCCATTGCTAATTGGAGCTCTTCCATGGATCTGCCTGCTTTTAATACAACTTCTTTGGATTCCCCCATTAACTTGTTAGCCTGTGTGGAATGGTTAGCATTCTGTTTCGTTGAGGAAGATATTTCCTCCAAAGAAGAGGCGGTTTCTTCAATAGATGCAGCCTGCTTCGAGGCTCCCTCTGCAAGCATCTGACTCGAAGAAGAGATCTGAGATGAGGCAGAAGAAACTTGCTGAGCACTGCACTTGAGATCTTCTACCATATGACTGATCGGGCGGATGATCATCCGGTTGGTACCCAATAGAATGATTGAGGCGGCTATGATCACTGCGATCATCCCTGCTAAGGTAATAATTCCTCTCATCTTTTTGATGGGTCCAAGGAGTTCATTTTTTGAAATGACCATCCCTAATCCCCATTGAGCTGCTGGAATAGGGCCATAAGCTACAATCTTGTGATCCCCATCGAAGGAACATTCCTGAATGCCCTCTTCAGAAGAGAGAATTTTTTGAGCTAATCCCTCCATCCCTTTAAGGTCATAAATGTTCCTCTTCAGTTCCATCTGTTGGTTAGGATGAAGAATGATCCTTCCTTTATTGTCCACTACAAAAACATAGCCTGTTTTACCCAATTTTAATTCGGAGATCTTTTGACTCAACCGATCTAACTTCCAGCCCATTGCCATTGTTCCGATAATGCCCTTTTCCTGCGATGTCATCGGTCCTGCGATGAGAAGATAATTTCCTCCTCCATTTTTTGAAGCCTGAACCCCTCCGATGACAACCTCTCCCTTCAATGCCTTTTTAAAATATTCCTCACCGGAGATGTCCCCCCCTTTATATTTCCCTTTGGAGGTATCTCCTACGATCTTCCCTTTATGATCTGTCATGAAAAAGGTTTCGTAGGTCTTCTTATCGTGAAAAACCGTCGTCCCTTTGTCAAGATTAAATTGAGCCATCTCATAGATTCCAGTTTGGGCAATCACTTTGATCGTCTCTTGGATGATGGAATCATTGATGGAGGCGTTTTTAAGCAAGCTGATTTGGTTGTCAAGCATTATCCTGACCTGGTCAGGCACAACCTTTCTCAAAACAGAGAGCTGTTCTTCTTGAAGATGAGTTAATGCCTTTGAGGACCAATTAACACTGAAAAAACCCAGGGCAAAGAGAGGAATGATCAGAAGGGCCAGACCACCGCCCACAAGTTTTGTCCTAAGGGTGACTCCTTGCATCTCTCTATTCCTTTCTCCAAATATTCCTATAGATCATATTGGACTCTCTGTGTAAATAATTCATTTCAACTAAATATCGGATGTTTTTAAGAAGAACTTAAATCTATCCAGAAAATAATCATTGAAGAGTACGAGGCATTGACCCTTTCTCTGGGAATAAGTTAAATAGGAATTATGAAGGTCCTCTTAGTCTCACCTGAGCGGCAACGGAAAAGGGAAGAGGCCTTCCTCTTTAGGCTCAGCTTCTTAAACCTTCCCTATATCGCTGCGGTTACTCCCCCAGAGATAGAGATAAGGATTGTGGATGAGGTCTTTGAAAAGATCAATTTTGATGAGAAGGTTGATCTGGTTGGGATTACGGCACAGACTCCTGTGGCTCCCAGAGCTTACCAGATTGCAAAAGAGTTTAAAAAGAGAGGGGTTCCTGTGGTTATGGGAGGGGTCCATGCTAGCATGCTCCCTGAGGAAGTTCTCCAACATGTCGATGCAGTTGTGGTTGGAGAGGCTGAAGGGGTTTGGCCTGATCTGATCGAAGACCTGAAGAGAGGCCAAATGAAGAAGATATATAGTTCAGATGAGTTTATCGATCCCTCCAAGCTTCCTCTTCCAAGGCGGGATCTGATCCATGAAAAATTTTACTTTCCTTTAAAACTGATTGAGACCACCCGGGGTTGTCCTCATCGTTGTGATTTTTGCGGAGTGACAACTTTTTTTGGTTATCGATACCGCCACCGCCCCATCAGCCATATTCGAAAAGAGCTTCAAACCCTGTTTCCCAAGGCTCCGGTCATGAGCCCCATTTTAAAAAAAACCATCTCTTGGTTCAGCAAAGACCTTCCATACTTTCTCAAGCGAAGACTCCTTTATATCATCGATTCTAATGTGGCAGGGAATAGGAAGTTCTGCCTTGAACTTCTCTCTCTCCTAACAGAGTTTGATCTCCTCTGGTATGGCCATGCCCCCGTCTCTATCGCCTTCGATGAAGAACTCCTAAGAGGGTTTGCTCAAAGTGGTTGCCTTGCTATCAATATTGGCTTTGAATCCTTTTCCACAAAGAATTTGAGAAGGATGGGGAAGGGATTTAATCAACCCTCCCGGTATCGAGAGGCCATTGATAGGATCCATGATCATGGGATCGGCATTATGGGAACCTTCATCGTTGGGCTTGATGATGATGACTTAGGAGTCTTTCAGAGGATTATCGATTTTTGTAACGATTCGAAGCTCGATTGGGCCCTCACATTTATCATGGCCCCTTATCCAGGAACAGACTCCTATCAGCGATTAGAAAGAGAGGGAAGGATCTTTTGTAAGGATTGGGAGAAATACGACTCCCTCAATGTGGTCTATCAACCCTCCAGGATGTCGGTTGAGGAGTTAGAGGGGGGGATGAGAAGAATCTGGAAAGAGGTTTTTTCTATCTCCTCCATTTATAAAAGGATCCTTCGAAGACCCTGGGTCCATCCCCTTTTCTACCTCCTTCTGAATTGGCAGTTTCATAAATTGACCAAAACATGGTAAAATAAATCCATGAATATTTATTTTTTCAAAATAGCCACTCTGGTATATCTTTTTGGGACCTTGGCCTATTTATCCTATATCGTTTTCTTTAAGGAGGCCTTCTCTAAGTTTGCGGTAACCATTATTTTTATAGGCTTCCTCTCTCATACCCTTGCTCTTATCACAAGGTATCTTGAAGCAGGATATACCCCGGTGACCAATCTCTATGAGTCTCTCTCTTTCTTTGCATGGATGATCATCATCATCCTTCTCATCGCCACTCTCAAATATCCGGTCAAGGTCTTGGGTGCTTTTCTAACTCCCATTGCCCTTATCCTCATGATCTTTGCTTCTGCCCTTCCCAAAGAGATTTTTCCAACGGCTCCTATCCTAAAGAGTTTCTGGCACCCATTTCATGTGATCTTCGCTTTCCTGGGAAACGCCATCTTCACCTTAACCTTCTGTTGTGGTGTGATGTACTTGATTCAGGAGCGTCAACTCAAATCAAAGAAGATGGGGCCTCTCATCAAGAGGCTCCCCTCATTAAACCTCCTTGATGACCTAAGTTATCAATCGCTTAAATTTGGTTTCCCTCTATTGACCCTTGGAATCATCACAGGAGCCGTTTGGGCAGAATATGCTTGGGGTAGATATTGGAATTGGGATCCCAAAGAGACCTGGTCTTTGATCACCTGGCTTCTTTATGCAGCATTGCTCCATCAGCGACTTACGGTTGGATGGAGGGGGCGAAAGGCATCCATTATGGCAATCATTGGATTCCTGGCGGTCCTTTTCACTTTCTTAGGAGTAAATCTTTTACCAGGACTTCATACCTATTCTAATTGGTAGAGGTCGTGATCCTGATAAAGAGTTTAAATTTTTTACTTTGGTTGTAATTTATTATCTGAGAGATGGAACTTCTTGTTATTGGACTTAATCATCATACAGCGCCCATTGCCCTTCGAGAATGTCTAGCCTTTCCAGAGGAGAAATTGGAAGATGCCCTCTCCAAGGCCCATTGTCTTTCCTCTGTAAAAGAATGCATGATTGTTTCCACTTGTAACCGAGTAGAGATTTATACGGTTGCTGAGGAGGGAGAGAATGCCATTGAGGATCTTAAGCATTTCCTCTCTCAATATCATCAAGTCCCTCGAAATGAATTCGAGAAAAGCCTATACATTTATAAAGGGGAAAAAGCGATGAGGCATCTCTTTCGAGTCGCCTCAAGCCTTGATTCCATGGTCTTAGGAGAACCTCAAATCTTAGGTCAGATCAAAAAGGCCTATGAGATCTCCCAACAGGAAAAAACCTCAGGATACCTCCTTCACCGACTCCTTCATCGGACCTTTCATGTGGCTAAAAGGGTAAGAACTGAGACGAAGATAGCGGTCAGTGCCGTTTCTGTCAGCTCTGTAGCCGTCGAGTTGGCTGAAAAAATTTTTGGAAGCCTCCAAAAGAAAATCGTTTTGTTGATCGGGGCCGGGGAGATGTGCGAATTGGCCGCCCAACATCTGGTATCCGCTGGGACTGAAAAGATTTTGGTGACAAATCGCACTTTCGAGAGAGCCATGACTCTGGCTCAAGGGTTTCATGGAGAAGCTCTTCCTTTTGAAGAATTGCCCCATGGTTTAAAGAGGGCTGACATTGTGATCAGTGCCACCAATTCTCCCCAATATCTCATTCACCATGATCAGATCATCAAGATGATGAGAGATCGAAAACAGAAACCTATCTTCTTCATTGATATTGCTGATCCTCGAGATGTTGAGCCCAAGGTAGGAGAGATTGAAAACGTCTTTCTTTACAATATTGATGACCTTCAAAAAGTGGCCCAAGAGAATATTAAGGACCGGGAAAAGGAGGCTGAAAGGGCAGAGAAGATCATTGATGAGGAAGTGACGAAATTTATCCGTTGGTATCAATCCTTAGAAGTGACCCCCACCATCATCGCCCTAAGAAATAAATTCGAGGAGATTCGAAAGAGGGAACTTGAAAAAACCCTTTCCCTCCACCCCAATCTATCAGAGAAAGAAAAGCAATCCTTAGAGGCCATGACCCTGGCCATTATCAATAAGATCCTTCATCCCCCCATTTCCTTTCTCAAAAAGAAAGAGGAGGATACTATGATCGATCTTTACCTCGATGCCCTTCATGCTCTTTTTGGATTATCAGAGATAAAATCCGATTCGTGGTCTGAAGGAATGAAGGGGAAAGGAAAAAAGGAGGAGAGTCTTAAATCAGATCATGTTGGATGAGCTCAGAATTGGGACCCGTGGAAGTCGGCTTGCCCTTTTTCAGGCCCATTGGGTAAAGGAGAGATTGGTCCAGATCTCCCCCGACCTCCCAGTCACCCTCATGAAAATTAAAACGACAGGGGATAAAATTCAGGATGCCCCTTTAGCCAAGATTGGTGGAAAGGGGCTTTTTGTCAAAGAGATCGAAGAGGCCTTAATTCAAAGGAGGATTGATCTTGCTGTCCATAGCGTCAAGGATGTCCCGATAGAACTTCCTAAAGGGCTTCACCTCTCCGCCATCACCCAGAGAGAGGATCCACGAGATGCCCTCATCTCCAGGAGAGGAAAGAGATTGGATGAGCTTCCTAAAGGAGCAAAGATTGGTTCCAGTAGCTTGAGACGACAAGCCCAGTTGCTTCACTTCAGAGACGATTTTGAGTTAATCCCTTTGAGGGGGAACCTTGAAACACGATTAAGAAAGATGGAGAGCCTTGGATTGGATGCAATTGTCTTAGCCCTGGCTGGGATTAAAAGATTGGGATTTGAAGAAAGGATCACAGAGATCATTCCCATGGAGATCTCCTTGCCAGCTATTGGGCAGGGGGCCTTAGGGATTGAAACGAGAATGGGGGATCGTGAGATAGAGGATCTGATTCATTTTCTCAATGATCTCCCTTCATCCACCGCCATTTTGGCAGAGAGGGCCTTTTTAAAGAGACTTGAGGGAGGTTGCCAGGTCCCCATTGCGGCCTATGCGAAAATTGTAGATTCTATCCTTCAGATCGAAGGAATGGTTGGAACGATCGATGGAAGGTGTCTCCTTAGAGACCACATGGAGGGACCGATAGAGGAGGCAGAATCCCTTGGGATGAAGCTTGCAGAAGTTCTCTTGGATCGAGGAGCCAGAGAGATATTAGATGAAATCTATAGAAGAACTTAGAGAGGATTTAAATTTCCATACCCATGAAAAGTCCCTTAATAGGAAAGAGGATCTTGATCACCAGGGCCCGAGAACAAGCGGCTGATTTTACAAACCTCCTCAAAAAGTCAGGGGCTGAAGTGATTGAGTTTCCAACCATTAAAATCGTCCCACCTACAAGCTGGAAGAGACTTGATCAAGCCATTGACCAATTGGAGTCTTATGACTGGGTCATTTTCACCAGTGTCAATGGAGTGAACTTTTTCTATCAAAGACTTAAAGAGAAGAGGAAAAAGGATGCTTTGCCTCCCTGGATAAAGGTATGTGCCATAGGCCCTGCCACTGCCAATCAACTCAAAGAGAAAAAGATTCCTGTCTCCTATATCCCCAAAGAATATATCGCTGAAGCCATCCTGAAAGGATTTGAATAGATGTCGATTCGAGGGAAGCGAATCCTTCTTGTCCGGGCAAAAAGGGCCAGAGATCTTCTGCCGAAAGGATTAAAAGAAAGGGGAGCCGAGGTCGATGTGGTAGAGGCTTATCGAACAGTTAAGCCCAGAGGAGGGGGAAGGCAATTAAGAAAAATATTGATTGAAGAAAAGATTGATGCCATTGCTTTTACCTCCTCTTCCACTGTGGATCACTTTGTAGAACTCCTGAAGGGGGTCGATCTTAAAAAAACTTTAAAGAATATTGCCATCGCATGCATTGGGCCTGTGACCTCCCGGACAGCCAAGGGAAAGGGATTAAATGTTCAAATCCAACCCCACGAGTATACGATTCCTGGTCTTAGTCAAGCCCTGAGGGAATATTTTTTAAGAAAGGGGGATCCACATTCATTATCTAAATGTTAAGGACAAGATTGAGGTGATCTTCTTTGATCTTGGTAATGTGATCCTTCCGTTCAATCATTATCAGATCGCAGAGAGACTTTCTCTGTATGTTAAAGAAAAACAACTTCAATCTTCCCCGATGATTTTTTCTTACCTCTTCGATCTTAAAAAGGGAAAGATTAACGAATTTGACACAGGGAAAATTTCCCCCCAAGAATTCTTTCAGTCTATAAAGAAAGACCTTGGCCTTTCTCTATCCTATGATGAATTTATTCCGATCTGGAATGATATCTTTATGGAGGATCCAGAGGTTTCCAAGATGATCCAGTCCTTGAAGAAGAGGTGGAGGCTGGGTCTTCTTTCTAACACGGATCCCCTTCATGTGGATTATATCCTCTCTAAATTCCCCATCCTGAAAGCCTTTGAAAAAAGGATCTTCTCTTATGAGGTGGGGTTTAAAAAACCAGCCGTTGAGATTTTCCAGAAGGCCATCGAATGGGCTTCTGTTAAACCTCAAAAGATATTATTTATTGATGATATCAAAGAACATATTGAAGTGGCGGTTTCCCTCGGGATGCAAGGCATCCATTTTGTCTCTGCGAAACAATTAAGAGAGACATTATCCTTAACCCTTGATCCATCCCCATTCGTCTTGCCATCCAGAAAATAACGTGTTATTCAATCTTATATCCCTCTGTTAGGAGAAAATATGAAACGGAAAACCATCCTCATCAGTCTCATCATTATTCTGTTATTTGGAGGAGCCCTGGGTGTTTACTTTCTTTACCTTGAAAATCCAAATCGGCAAGTCTTGGCTCGGGTCAATGATGAAAAGATCACGGTGGCCCAATTTAATCAAGAATTGTCGAAAGTAGAAACCCCTTTAATGCGAGAGATGCTCCGGGAAGAACCACAAAAATTTCTTGAAGGAATGATTATGAACACCTTGATTTTACAAGAGGCAAAAAAACAAGGGATTACTGCCCCAATAAAAATTTATAAAGATATCGATAAGGAGTCCCAATCCCCAGAGGAATCCATCATCAATGAATTTATTAAGAAAAAATTTTCATCCCTCCCAGAGGTCAGCCAAGAAGAGATTGAGGTGTTTTATAAGATGTATAAGGATCAGATGGAAGGAAAACCTTTGAAGGAGATGGCCCCAATTATCGAAAGGATACTGCGAGAGATGAAGCAACGGGAAGCCCTTGGAGAGTTCTTGGGAGAGCTCCGGAAGAATGCTAAGGTCGAGATTCACCAGGAACGTCTAAGAAAGATCACCGTTCAACCACCTGAATCCAATACGGAGGAGGAATTGAAGCAAGCCCTAATTAGCGGGAAACCTGTACTGGTCGATTTTGGTGCCAATTCCTGCGTCCCCTGCCGACAACTCAGGCCTGTTCTGAAGGAGATTCGGACAGAATATTCAGATAAAGCCAAGATCTTAGTCATCGATGTCTACAAATATCAAAACCTTGCTCGAGAGCACAAGGTCATGCTCATCCCTACGTTAATCTTCTTTGATTCTCAAGGGAAAGAAGTCTTCCGACATGTAGGGATCCTTGAAAAAGAAAAGATCGTCGCAAAACTCAAAGAGATCGGAATGGGTGCTTAACTAAATCTAAACGATTGGCTTATTAAGGATTTTGTTTGCCTGCCTTTAAGGGAGGACGTAATGCCCCACTCATTCGGGGAATCAGGCAGGGATGTCGGAGAAAATTTTATAGCGGAAACCTCAGCTTGTCCCATAACTACAGAATTCCTTAGGCAATGGAAGGCAATGATTTGTTGGAGGATATAACTTTTACCCACCCTTTTTGAAGTGCTCCGCTTTATAAAATTTTCGGAGATATTCCTGCCTCATTCTAATAGGGTTCCCCACCTCAGTGATACATTATGAGAGGGCAATATTTCTACTTGATTCCTAAACCCCCTGAGCTTTAAAGACGCATTCTCCAGATTTTTTAAGCTTTAAAAATAGAAGATTGCCTTGATTTCGCTCTCCCTAATCTTTTAAGATTAATTTGATGAGAGGATTCTTCAATCAACTTCTCCGCATCAATCTCTCTAAGGGAGAGACCACGGTAGAGCCTATTGCGGATTCGATTCTTCAATCCTACCTCGGGGGAAAAGGATTGGGGTCTTACCTTCTTCTTAAAGAAAATCCACCTCGTATCGATCCCTTTTCACCTGAAAATCGTTTGATCTTCACATTAGGTCCTTTAGCGGACACACCCTTTTATGGTTCAAGTCGTTATGCTGTCTTTACTAAATCTCCTCAGACAGGGATATATTCTGAATCCTATTCAGGGGGAAAGATCACCCTCTCTCTAAGTCGGGCAGGCTATGATGCCATCATCATTGAAGGGAAATCAAAAGAACCCATTTTTCTCGAAGTCAGTGACCAGAGGGTGATCTTCCATTCTGCCTCAAAACTCTGGGGAAAAGAGACCTATGAGGCCGAAGAGGCCATCCTCAATAGGGTAGGAAATGGGGCAGGAGTTTTGGTGATCGGTCCTGCAGGAGAAAACCTTGTTAAGTTCTCAGTCATCGAAAGTGAGCATTGGAGGTCTTTAGGAAGGGCAGGGATTGGGGCGGTAATGGGATCGAAAAAATTGAAAGGAATTGCCTTTTACGGAAAAAAGCACCGAGAGATGGCTGATCCCTCCTCATTAAAATCGTTATCAAGGGAATTTAAAGAGCGGGTGAAGGACAATCAAACTGTCCACATCTATAAGAAATATGGAACCCCTATGTTGGTTTCTATCATGAATACCATTGGCGCCTTTCCCACCCAATACTGGTCCAAGGGAAGATTGGAGGGTTGGGAGGAGATCAGTGCAGAGAGTCTGTTGGAGCATTGTCAGGTAAGCTCATTGGCTTGCCCCCATTGTTTTATGGCCTGTGGAAAGATCTCGGAGGTAAAACAAGGAAGACATCAAGGTATCCGGATTATGGGTCCAGAATATGAAACCATCTATGCCTTCGGTGGCCTCTGTATGGTGAAGTCGATTGAGGAGATTATCTATCTTAACGACCTCTGTGACCGTCTTGGAATGGATACCATCACGGCAGGAAACTTAGCGGCATTTGCAATAGAGGCCTCAAAAAGAAAGAGGATAAGGGAAAGTCTTAACTATGGAGATGCGGATGGAATTGCAGAGATCCTAACGAAAATTGCCTACCGAAAAGGAGTGGGTCGGATTCTGGCAGAGGGGGTTCGCTATGCAGCAAAGGCATGGCAGATGGAGGAGGAGGCCATCCATGTGAAAGGCTTAGAACCTGCCGGGTTTGACCCGAGGGTATTGAAGGGAATGGGACTGGCCTATGCTACCTCAGATAGAGGGGCCTGTCACCTCAGGGCGACCTTTTACAAATCTGAACTCTCAGGTCAGATTAACCCTGATCAGATAAAGGGGAAGGCTAAACTTTTTGTCGATTACGAAGATAAGATGACCATCTTCGATACGTTGATCCTGTGCCGATTTTATCGTGATCTAATCACGTGGAAAGATCTTCAGGTCGTCATTCAGTCAGCTTGCGGCCTTTCAATCAAACGGAAAGAGATGAGATCGATTGCCTCACGAATTATTAATCTTGCCAGGACATTCAATCAAAGAGAAGGGATGACGAAAAAAGAGGACAAACTGCCACGCCGATTTTTTCGAGAGGTCCTCGAGGGGACCGGGAAAACGATTCGACCTGAGGACATGGAGGCGATGCTGAAAGAATATTATCAATTGAGAGGGTGGGGTTAAAGCTATCGATGGTGTTGAGAAGCCTGAGGTCAAAGATTATTCTTAGCGTCATCATTGCCGTAGTGGTGATTGAGGGGGTATTCCTCTATCTCAACATTCGATCTCTCTCCAGGCAAATCCTCGATAAAACAGAAGAAGAGGCCTTTAACCTGAGTGAGACCATTCGTCTGAGCATCCGAAATGCCATGATCAAGGATCGAAGGGATGAGTATCAGAGGATCATTGATGATGTGGCGCAGCGAAAAGGTATTACTGAGGTTCGCATCTTTAACAAGCAAGGAGAAATTACTGTCTCCTCTGATCGATCGAAGGTGGGAACGGTGGTGGATAAAAAGGCGGAGGCCTGCTATGGATGCCATCAGGAAGGAGAGGCAAAGGTATTGCTTCCTTCGGACAGTAAAACCCGCATTTACCATACAGAGAGGGGAAGTCTCCTTGGACTGATTAATCCTATTTATAATGAAACTTCTTGTTATCCTTGCCATCCTAAGACCACCAATGTCCTGGGTGTCTTAGACACAACGATCAGTCTCGAAGATTTTGAAAAAGAAAGGGCAAAGATCTATAAAAGAATGATGATTTCAGGGGCGATCAGTGTGGTTGTGTTGAGCCTGTTGCTGACCCTTTTACTCACCCGCATGGTAAATCGTCCGATCAATAGACTCCTGGCGGCTACCAAAACGGCTGCGCATGGAAATTTAAATCAGACCGTTTCCATTCATTCACATGATGAACTTGGGGAGCTCTCCGAGTCCTTTAACAATATGATCTCAGAACTAAAGAGATCCCGTGATGCCATTGAAGAATGGACCCAAACCTTAGAGCACAGGGTAGAGGAAAGAACCCGAGAGCTTCAGCAGGTTCAGGATCAACTCATTCGGGCAGGGAAAATGGCCGCCTTAGGGGAATTGGCAGCAGGGGTGGCCCATGAGATCAACAATCCTCTTACTGGAGTCTTAACCTTCAGCTCCTTGATGTTAAAAAAGATCGATGAAAACCACCCCTGGAAAAAAGATCTGGAGAATATCGTTCAGCAGACCACTCGCTGCCGTAATATTGTAAAAGGCCTTCTAAATTTTGCTCGACAGAGGAAACCTGATAAGAAGGAGTGGGACATCCACTCCCTCATTGACCGGACAATCACCCTGGTCGAAAATCAAGCGCGTTTTCAGAATATCAAGATTGTCAAAGAATTTGAAAGAGGAATGCCCAATCTTTACGTAGATGGAGACCAGATTCAACAGGTATTTATGAACATCATCATTAACGCTGCCGATGCCATGGCAAGCAATGGTGGAACGTTAACAATCAGAACGAATTTAAAAGATGGCATGGCAGAGATCTCTTTCATTGATACAGGATGCGGGATGTCTAAGGAACACCTCTCCAAGCTCTTTGCTCCCTTCTTTACCACCAAAGAGATCGGGAAGGGAACAGGGTTGGGATTGGCTATCAGCTATGGGATCATTCAAAGTCACAATGGTGAGATCGAGGTGGAGAGCGAAGTGGGAAAAGGATCGACCTTTCGGATTAAACTCCCCATTGAAAAATCATCCCCATTTATTCAAAACCAAGCCAGTTAAAAGTTTGGGATAGAAGTAGGTAGATTTAGGAGGCATCCTCATCGAGGAAAGGGCTGCCTTCTCTACATCTTCAACCTTCGTTGGATTTAGAAAAATGGCTGCTGCATACTCCCCTTGATTGACTCGATCAATTGCCTTTGGAATATCCATCTCATATCCAATCTCAGCCTCGGGTAGGATCTTTTTAAAAATCATCTCATGAAGGATGATCACATCGATTTCCCGGATGTTGGAATGGATTCCTGAAAGGTCCTGTCCCTTGTATGTCAAGATGGACCATCCTCTTTCTCCTCTCTTGAAAAAACCGAATGCATTTTTTTTCCCTAATAATCTTCTTTGGATATCAAAATCATTGGTGACTCTTTCCATGTCAAAATATTTCGAGAGCTTTTTATCAATCTCTTCGGGAATCTCCTTAATCAGACGATGGGTCGGTAGGATGGTGATCCCTTCATCCACCATGTTGGCAAGAAACATGAGGGTGTAATCGTATGGTTTTTTATCGGATGAGGATCTCCCCATTGCTGACATTTCCCTCTGGTATTCCAATGAGGTTTCGTATCGGTGATGTCCATCTGCGATGAAGACTGCTTTGCCTGCAAGCTCTTTCTGGATAAGCATGATGTCTTCAATCCGATCGATCTGCCAGAGCCGATGGAGATTACCGGAGAGATCGCTTGCTTGAAGGTTGGGTTTTGCGAGGGTGATCTTAGAGAGGACTCCTGAGATTCCATGATCAAAGCTTTTATATAAGGAAAAGATAGGGCTAGTATTGGCCTCACAGACCTTCAGGAGATTCAACCTATCCTGTTTTGGATTAGAATGTGTAGATTCATGTGGATAGATCGTCCCCTTGCCCAATTCTTCAAGTTTCACCAGCCCCAAAAATCCAATGAGGTGTTTCCTATTGCCATGGATATGATAGATAATTTCGTAAGCATAAAAAGAAGATTGATTGCTTTGGGTCAAAATTCCCTCTCGGATCCATTGATTGAGATATCTTTTTGCCCGAATATATTTATTCTCAGCTTCATGATCTCCTGATTCTTCTTTCCCGAAATCAATCCTCACTATATTATAGGGACTTTTTTGATACAAGAAATCCTGCCCTTCAGGAGTGATAATATCATAGGGGGGAGCAAGGACCTCCTCAATGGAAATCTTTGATACATTATAAAGATAACCCCTAAAGGGGATGATCTCAGCCATGATGGATACCTCAAAATTGCTATGGATAAAATACGTTAAAAATCTTAGATAGAACCAAAAATATTATGATATATTAGCATAGAGAGTTGAGGAAAAGCAAACTGACTGAAGAGCTGGTTTGGAGAGGTTCATTAAACTGTATTTAAGGATTCCGGTTATACATCACTGAAGTGGTGAACCCTATTAGAATGAGGCAGGAATATCTCCGAAAATTT
>JBBIRT010000047.1:0-22767 GCA_037441725.1 Deltaproteobacteria bacterium
TTATAGAGGCTGTCCCGGCCCAACAAAAGATCGATGAGCATTGGTATCAGGGAACAGCAGATGCCATTTTTCAAAATCTCAATATCCTGCAAGATGAAAGGCCTGATCTTGTTTTGATCCTCTCAGGGGATCATATCTATAAAATGGATTATCGAAAATTGATTGCCTATCATCTGGAAAAGGAGGCTGACCTCACGGTCGGTGCCATCCGGATGAATCGTAACCTTTCCAAGGAATTTGGAGTGATTGAAATTGATCAAGACTGGCGTATCCACGGCTTCCAAGAGAAACCTGACGAACCCCAGCCCCTTCCTGGAGATCCAGGAACGATTTTGGCCTCCATGGGAATTTATGTTTTTAATACCGAGGTGCTGGTGAGGCGTTTGATTGAGGATGCTCGATCCGATTCGAGTCATGATTTTGGGAAAGATATCATTCCAATGATGATTGGAAAGGATCGGGTCTACGCTTTTGATTTCAGACAGGGTGATCGAGGAGATACTGGATATTGGAGAGATGTCGGAACCATCGACGCCTATTATGAGGCCAATATGGATCTCATTGCCATTACCCCACAACTCAATCTCTATGATCCTCACTGGCCCATCCTCACCTACCAACCTCCTGTCCCTCCTGCTAAAACCGTATGGATTGAAGAAGGAAGGGTTGGAGCAGCTCTCAATTCCATCATCTCCAATGGTTGTATTATCAGCGGTGGAAATGTAAAGCGATCGATCCTCTCCCCAAATGTCAAGATTCACAGCTTCGTTGAGATCGAAGAATCCATTCTTTTAGAAGGGGTGGATGTCGGAAGGAAGGCAAAGATCAAGAGAACCATCATCGATAAAGAGGTTCACATTCCGCCCGGGATGGAGATTGGATATCGACTGGATGAGGATGCGAAACGATTCACAGTGACTCCTTCAGGAATCGTAGTGGTTCCCAAAGGGCTCCGTCTATAATTCTATAAAGACCGCCTATTCTTCAGAATTTCTTTTAGACAATCCGTCACGACCTGAGCAAATTGAGGGTCATTGATATCTGAATCCACTTCAATGATCTCGATCTTTGGATCTAAAGCCTTTTTCAGAGTCTCTACAAAGGCATGATCTGCATGAGGATCATAAAGTGCTCCCCCTTCTTTACCCAAAGAAGAAAACCCTTTTTGAGGAATGATAAATTTGATGAATTCTTTATTCGAAGATTGGTTGAGGCTCTCCGCCACTGCCTCCGCGATCATCTCCATCTCTTCTGGATTTGTCCTGGCTTGAACCCTAAGGGGATCTTGAATCAAGATTTTCCTTTCAGCCAATTTTCGTTTGGTCCATAGGGGATCATCCCTCTCCCTTCTCTCAATCGGACCACAACTGATCATATCAAAACCACATGGAGCCAGGATATAAGGAAAGGGGGGATGGATGGCAACATTCAATCGGTTGGGTCCAAAGGCCCGATTCCCTCCCAGAAGATATTCACTAAAACTTGCTGGCACCAGATCGATGAAGGCTTCCAGCAATCCTTGTTGGATAAAATCTAAGGCTACCTGGTCTCCTCCCCCTGTGGCGTGAAAGGAGATGAGGTCATAATCCTTTTCAAGGAGTTTTCGAATATAATCCGCCCCTTGTTCGCAGAAACCAAATTCTGTAAGTCCGATAGATGGCTTTTTCTCACTGGGAAAAGAGGCCCAACCCTCAACCATCCCACATATTGCATTGGCCCCATTAATGGCCAAAGTTTTAATCAGAGAATTTAATCCGACTGTATCCACCACACTATGCATTAGGGTAATATCTTTTGAACCAAAATAATCGGTCATTCTATTAGAGGGAATGGGGGCATTGAGGAAACTGGAGATGAGTAGTTTGGGGAGGCCAAAGGGTAATGCCTTCATCGCTTTAAGGGAGATGAGGGTTCCTGTTGTGCCAGCAATAGCAATGATCCCTTTCAGTTTATTCGCTTGGAATAATTCCGTGACCTTTTTCGTCAATCCCTCGGCCATAATGGAGGTTGCCTTGTTTCGGTCTGTCAGTAGCAATTTTTTAACCTGATCGATCGTTCCTCCCCCAAGTCGGACAACCTCTTCAGGGGGGATATCAGGATGAAGAGAGGGAACAATGGCTCCTGTCCCAATGCTAATATCCAGCAAAAGGGACTGGTGCCCCCTTCTCTCTATTTGCTCCTTTACGATTTGTAGGGCCTCTTCTCTTTCATCTAACATCCCCACAATGACAATGG
Organism: Deltaproteobacteria bacterium; assembly: GCA_037441725.1. Lineage (GTDB taxonomy): Bacteria > Desulfobacterota > BSN033 > BSN033 > UBA1163 > JBBIRT01. The sequence goes on from JBBIRT010000047.1 coordinate 2,236, forward strand.
CCATAAGGGATCACCCCAGCTAATCATCTTTAAAGCCCTGAAGAAAGGCCTTTACATTTCTGCCAAGAACGGAGTGGTTGTAGCCCCCTTCAAGGAGACCAAACCTTCTTCCTTGGCATCGTTGAAGAGAAGTCTCTTTTGTCCATCTTCCAATATTAAAGTAATCCTCTGTTTTCAACAATCCTCCCCAGTCTTCCTCATGACGGTCAAAACCAGCAGAAACAGCAAGGATATGGAAGGGCTCTTTTGTTTGAAGACAGCGTTGAACCTCTTCAAGGTATTCTTCTCGGTGGCTTCCTTCTGGATGGAAATAGCTTATCGTTTTTGAATTCTTGAAGGCATTGGAGGTGCCATCCCCAAAGTGGAGATCAAAATCAAGAATCAGGGCACTTTGAATCTTTTCCTCCTCCAAGAGTTTTTGAATGGCAATGGCCATATTATTAAAATAACAGAATCCCCAGCAGGAATGGGGACTGGCATGGTGTCCTGGAGGCCGAATTAAACCAAAAGCGGGATGCCCTTCATAGGCCATCTCTGCAGCCTGAATCGCCCCGCCCACTGCAAGGATGGCTATCTCATAAACATGAGGATCCTTCCTCACATATTGGATATGCTGCTTTCCATGGACTCCCTCCAAATCTTTCTCCGATGCAGGCCTAGGCTCAATGAATTGAAATTCTCCTCTCAGTTCTCTTGTAATCGCTTCCATCCGACCTTTGGCTGCTGCTGGATCAGAGGCGTAAACTTCATAAAACCTCGGGTGAAAGACCACCTTCATGGAATTCCCTCCATCGAGCAGAATCTTTTTAACCTACTTCGAAAATCGAAAAAAATAGTGGGCAAAGGCTGAAATAACCAGGGCATGGTGAATCTCCCCATTTAAAATCAATTTCTGAATCTCTTTTAGGGGAATCAAAACGACCTCAATATCCTCGGTCTGATCAGGGAAAGGTTCTGCCATCTTCTCAATCTCCTGGGCTAAGAAAGTATAACATCGATTATTGAAAAGGGCTGGATTGGGATTGAACTCTCCAATCTTGATCCACTTCTTGGCTTGATATCCTGTTTCTTCCATCAATTCACGGGCAGCCGCACCTTCAGGAGTATCTCCTAAATCGATTAAACCCCCTGGGATTTCAAGCGTCACCTCCTTGGATCCATGGCGATATTGTTTGACCATGACTACCCGTTGGTCCTCTGTAAGAGGAATAACATTAATCCAATCGTTTGCCTCTATGATATAGAAGTCATGCTCGATGCCATTTCTCGGAGAAATGGCTGTGTCTGTCCTAACAGAGAAGACTCGGAAGGATTGAGCAGGTTGGGATCGAATGCATTTCCATGGATTGACCATCTTTTTTCTCCTCAAACCCTGAAACAGGCGACCTGGTGTCCCTCATGAACCTCACGAAGAGGGGGAATTTCATTACGGCAATCCTGATTGGCGAAATCACATCGTGGATGAAAATAGCATCCCAGGGGTGGATTCAATAAACTGGGGACCTCTCCTTTTAAGACCATTCGTTTTCGGGCCTTTTCTATCTTGGGATTAGGAATGGGGATCGCTGAAAGCAAAGCCTTGGTATAAGGATGCAGGGGGTTCTCATAAAGCTCTAATGACTCTGCAATCTCTACAATGCGACCCAGATACATCACGGCAATACGATCGCTAATATGTTGGACCATCGAAAGGTCGTGGGCGATAAAGAGATAGGTCAGTCCTAACTTCTCTTGAAGTTCTTCAAGCAGGTTGATGATCTGAGCCTGGATCGAGACATCAAGAGCTGAAATAGGTTCATCACAGACGATTAACGACGGGTGGCAGGCCAGGGCTCGAGCAATTCCAAGTCGCTGTCGTTGACCCCCACTAAATTCATGAGGGACCCGATCCATCATGCTAGGATCAAGTCCAACCAAGTGAAAAAGCTCAGCCACCCTCTCATCAAAATTCCTTTTCCTTACCATACGATGAATAAGCAATGGCGTACCTACAATCATTCGAGCAGTCTGCCGGGGGTTAAGGGAACCATAAGGATCTTGAAAGATGGCTCCCATATGACGTCGAAGGGGTTTTAATTGGCGTTCTGAAAAGGAAGAAATGTCAATCCCTTGAAAAAAAATATTTCCGGAGGTTGGACGATAGAGACGGAGGATGCAGCGACCTGTAGTGGTCTTCCCGCATCCACTTTCTCCTACAAGGCCAAAGGTCTCATGCCTCTTGATCTTAAAACTTACATCATCTATGGCCTTTATATCCCCGATTTTATGACGCAATAACCCTTTGGTGATGGGAAAGTACATTTTGAGATTCCTTAATTCCACAACCATCTCATTGGGGAGGGCGTTCACTGTCTCTCCTGAACATCGATATGACATGAAACTTCATGCTGATCCCCCACTGATCTCAAGGGAGGCCAAGGCTCCTGCTTACAGATTTCAATCTGGTAAGCACATCGGGGTAAAAAAGCACAGAATGGAGGCATATTGATTAGGTTTGGAGGCAAACCAACAATGGGAACCAACTTTCTTCTCTTCCTTGTCTCCCCTAATCGAGGGACACAGTTAAGTAAGCCAATGGTATAGGGGTGTCTTGGGTCTTCAAAAATATCCTCTGCGCGACCAGACTCAATAATCCGCCCGGAATACATCACATAAATCCTCTCTGCATATCGCGCTACAATCCCTAAATTGTGGGTCACGATGATCAAAGAGGTGTTGAAATGAATCACCATCTCCTTCATCAGCTCTAACAGCTGGGCTTGGGTCGTCACATCCAGTGCCGTAGTTGGTTCATCTGCAATAATGATTTTGGGACTGCAGGATAGGGCCATGGCAATCATGACCCTCTGACGCATTCCACCACTGAATTGATGGGGATAGTCCTCGATACGGGTTTCGGCATCAGGGATTCCGACCAATTTGAGTAATTCGATAGCTCGTTCCCTTGCTGAGAATGAATCCATGTCGAGGTGGACTTCTAAGCTTTCTGTCAGTTGTCGCCGGATGGTTAATACCGGGTTAAGTGAGGTCATTGGCTCCTGAAAGATCATCGCAATCTTGCCACCGCGAATAAAACTCATCTCTTCCCCTTTTGCCTTAAATTGAAGGAGGTCTTGTCCATCAAAAAGGATTTTGCCATCAACAATCTGACCTGGTGGGGAAGGTATCAATTGCATGATGGAAAGCATGCTGACCGATTTACCACATCCACTCTCTCCAACCAGACCGATGATCTCTCTCTCACCAATAAAACAGGATATCCCATCTACCGCCTTAACCAGCCCCTGGTAGGTTTGAAAGTAAGTCTTAAGATTCTGGATCTCCAGTAAAGCTGCCATTCTTTTTAGCCATTCTTCCTCAAGGCCTTATGATAAAATGGAGGTCTTAAATGACCCCTCTTAACCTGGGATCAAGAGCATCTCGGAGTCCATCTCCCATCATATTGAATCCAAAGACCACCAACATGATTGCCACTCCAGGTGAAATGGATAAAACAGGGTTTGTTAGGAGAAATTTGTAGCCATCATTGACCATGCTCCCCCATGCCGGAGTGGGGGGAATGATCCCTATGCCAAGGAAACTGAGGCCTGCTTCTGCTAAGATCGTGGCTCCCAATCCAATTGTAATCATGACCAAGAGAGGGGGAAAGGCATTGGGGAGAATCTGCTCCACCATAATTCTGAAGTTACTCATCCCCATGGTCCTTGCAGCTAAGATATAATCATTTTCTTTAATCGACATCGCGACCCCACACATCAATCGACATGGAGGGGCAATCATACCAATACTTAAAGCAATAATGACATTCTTCATTCCTACCCCGAGGAGAGAGGCAATCAGAAGGGCAAGGAGAAGCATGGGAAAGGCCATCAAGGCATCGATAAATCTCATGATGATGTGATACCAGGCCCCACCAAAAAAGGCAGCAAGGAGCCCAAGAGATAAACCAATCAATGATGAGATTCCAATGGCTGAAATCCCGATGATCACCGAAGTTCTAGATCCATAGATAATTCGACTTAAGGTATCTCTTCCGAGGGAATCTGTACCGAGGAGGTGTTCATGACTGGGTGGTCTTAATTTCTTAAGGATGTTCATCTTGTAAGGATCATAAGGAGCAATGAAGGGGGCAAAAATGGCAGTGAGGATAAGAAGGATGATAATAAAAAGGCCTATGACCGGAAGGGGACGGCTAAAAAAAACAGAGATAATTCTTCTAAATTCACTATATGGAGGTGATCCCTCCTCCCATTTGGGAGAATCTAAATTTTGGAATTGGATTTCGGGTTTTTTCTCCAAATCAAACCCTTTATTCATACCTTATCCTCGGATCAAGCCATCCATATGAGATATCCACAATGAGGTTGATGAGAACTACCACAATGGCAATGATCAGGGCCCCTGCTTGGACCACCTGAAAGTCCTGTTGCATTACCGATTGGGTCATTAATCGACCCACCCCAGGAATATTAAAAACGGTCTCAATCAACACCGAACCACCAAAGATAAAGGCGATTTGAAGACCCATGACTGTAATCACTGGGATTAAAGCATTCTTAATGGTATGCCTCATGATGATGACTCGTTCTCTCAAGCCCTTTGCCCAAGCTGTACGGATGTAATCCTGTTTAATCACCTCTAACATGGAGGATCGGGTCAGTCTGGTCAATGAAGCAATGGAAAAGAGTGAAAGACAGATCACTGGCATAATCACCTGTTTGGTGCTCAACCAGAAGTCCTCAAAGGGTGAGGTATAACCATGAACAGGTAACCATCCTGCCTTGAGGGCCAGTAAATAGATGAGGATAATTCCTACCCAGAAGGAGGGCATAGTGATTCCAATATTTGCCAGGAAGGTTACAACCGTGTCGATCCAGGTTCCTCGTTTTAAGGCACAGATCACACCGGCAGAAATTCCAAGAAGGCCGCTGAGGATAAAGGCCAAAAATCCAAGGTGAATGGTCACCGGTAAACGCTCCACGATAAGACGTCTCACCTGGATATCATAATAAATGGATCTCCCAAAGTCCCCACGGAAGACACCAGAGATCCAATGGATATATTGGATTGGCATCGGTTTATCTAAACCAAACTTTTGACGCAATTGTTGTAATTGGTCTGGGGAGAGATTGCTCATATCTGATTGATTGATATAGACCTCAAGAGGATCTCCTGGTAAAAGCCGCATAAATAGGAAAATCATGATGGTCACGATTAAGACAATGAGAAGGCCCATCAATAATCTGCGAATGATGTAAGTCGTCATTTTATACTTCTGAAAAAATTTTTTATAGCAGGAGGACCAAAAGCCCGTTTCGTCCATCCAATTCCAAAACGAAACGGGCTTTTTTAAATGTATTGTTCAAATTTTTTACTTACTCAACCAAACATGATGCGGCTCGAAATAGCTCGGGATATGATTGGAATGGAACTTAAAACCCTGAACTTTACCCTTATGTAGGGCCATGAGTGGAGCATCTCCTTGAAAGGGGATCCCTACGACTTCATCATAAAGGATTTTCAAAAGCTCCTTTAGGAGAACCAACCTCTTCTTTTCATCCTGCTGGGCTAACAAGGCATTCCATTTTTCATGCCATCCAGGAGGACGATAAAGGCTGACGAAATTTGTAGGATCACCCCAACGATCGACAATGCCTACCAGGGTACTCACATTCGGAAAACCTGGGAAAAGAATACCTTCCCAACCCTGTCTAGGTTTGGCAAAAGCAGCCCCGAATTCCAAGATTTCCAGTTCCGTTTCAATACCCACTTCTTTAAGGTAAGTTTGAATGGCCACCAATGTATCCCTTCGAGTCCTTACATCGGAGATCAGTTTGGTCTTAAATCCATTTGGGTAACCTGCTTCAGCCAATAATTGCTTTGCCTTTTTGGGATCATACTCTCTCAGCTTCAGGTCGGGGTTATACCAAGGATCTTTGCTTGCTGCCACCTGGGATAAGGGTTCATAATACCCCATCCCAATTCCCTTAGCCATCGTCCTTTTGTCAAGGGCATATTCTAATGCCAGACGGACACCTTTTTTAGAAAAGGGTGAATTTGGATTATTACCATCTGGAAGGATGCTATGCAAAAAATAAAGATTGGGTTGATAAATCTCATAGCCCTCCTTCTCTAACTGTTTGGCATCGACTGGGTCAACATTCTCTATGGCCTGGGCTTCCCCTGATTTGAAGGACATAATACTTACGGTCAAGTCGGGGATATTTTGAATCCTAATCTCATCCAGATAGGGCTTGCCCTTTTGCCAGTACCCATCCCATTTCTTATACCTCACAAAGCTATCCCGTTTCCAACTATCAAATAGAAAAGGACCTGTCCCAACACAGTGAAGCTTGGCAGTCGTTTCAGGGGTAGCCTCCTTCTTCATGGCAGTGGGCGAGGCCATCAATCCTAACCCTGTGGTTGCCTGAGCCAGGCGGAGGAGAATGGTACAATCATACTCCTTCAGATTCATTCGGAGGGTATGTTCATCTAAGATATCATAAGAGGAGACCTTTTTTAGAAAAGCAGAACCAGGAATGTTGGCCTTCAAGACTGCCTCAAGATTAAACTTAACTGCCTCAGCATTAAAGCTGGTCCCATCATGAAACTTTATCCCCTTTCTCAAATGAAAGGTGATGGATTTCCCATCAGGAGAGAGGCTCAATGATTCGGCAAGCCAGGGTTTGATGTTCTCATTCTCATCAGTAATGATTAATGGCTCCAATGCAGGAAATAGATTTCTATTTCCTACTCCTGGACCCAGATTATCAGCCGGAGCTCCTATCTGGGGCATCCCCCCATTGTGATTGAGTGTGAAGACCCCTCCATACCGTGGTTGGGCTTGAATTTGGGTTATGGTTAATTGAAAGAGAGCTGGAAACAGGGAGACAAAAATGAAACAAACCATCAGGACATATTTCTTTTTCTTCATACCGTTTTCCTCCTTTCTCCCTCACCCTGACCCTTATTCCTTTCTCTTATACTCAGGAGAAAAGAATAGGTCATGGAATAGGATGGGTTTTTTAGGATCATTGATCTTCTTAAAATTAAGGGGGCAATGATATAAACCTCTCGGGATATACACATTGGTCGCCTCTGTGATAATAAACTTTTCCATATTAACCCCATCCTCACTCAAGGTTAATTCAACCTCTCCACCGAGGTCAACCATATTGTTAAGATCACCCCCAACAAAGATCAGGAATTGATCAAAGTCATGGGCATGGTGTTCTTTGACCATTTCGAAAGGTTCAGCAATGGCCCACCAACTCATTGAAAAATTCCTGTTGCCAAAACTCTCATCACTCTTTAGGCCTAAACGTGGAGCGGATACTTCAGGATGAGGGGTTTCATTTGTCATCACAGCTTTTCTAAAATATTTCTCTAAATTTGATCTTGCCATGAATATTCCTCCTTTTTTCAAACTTCAAACAGATTCATTCAAAGATGTTTTATCCTATGGCGATATTCCAATATTGTCAAGTAGAGTTTCTTCTTTCGCCTAACATCTGCTTTATTTTCTTGAGCCAGTCTATGATGGGAAGCTTCTTGGCACAGGCCTTTTCACAAATCCCGCACTCCGTGCAATGATCTAACTGGTGTTGCTCATCAATGTAAATCGACTGGGCCATTTTAATATCATTATAAATGAAGGCGTCGTTGAAAATCTCAAAAATGCGAGGGACATCAATATGTTGAGGACAAGGCATACAGGCTCGACAGGAGGGGCAAGCAATGGGCCTCAGTTTACGATAAGCATCCCTGACCTTACTGATGAGGACCAGTTCCTGAATGGTAAGGCTATCCGGCTCTGCGCTCTCTGCAATGGTTATGTTTTCTATAACTTGTCTCATGGTACTCATATCGCTGAGGACCACAGAGATTTCAGGGTGATTCCAGGCCCATCGGAGCCCCCACTCCACCAGGCTCCATTTCTTTTGAGAACCTGCCCATAATTTAGCCACTGGTTCTGGTAATTCTTTTATGAGACGCCCCCCTCGAAGAGGCTCACTTATCACCACACCCAGTCCTCTTTCTGCTGCATATTTGATTCCACTGATCCCAGGATCATGGTCCACATCCATATAACTATATTGAAATTGACATAAGGCCCAATTATCATATGCCTCCACAATATTTTTAAGAATCTGATAATGATCATGGAAAGAGAATCCAAGTTGACCGATTTGACCCTCAATCATTGCCTTTTCTGCCAAATGAAGAAGGTTCAATTCCTGAAGTTTAGGCCAATTGTCTCGATTCAGTCTTCCAAGAAGGCAAAAATCGATCCTTTCGACCTGTAAAATTTGAAGTTGCTCATTTAAAAAAAGGATAAAATCCTGAGGGGAGTTTAGAAAATGGAGAGGAAGGGTGACTGCAATCTTTACCTTTTCTCTATAACCCTCCTCGAGCACCTGATTCATTAGATGGGCTAAAGATTTATATTGATTAATAGGATAAGGAAAACCCAAATCTAAATAATTTATCCCGTGCTCAATAGCGTAGCGAATCATTTTAATGGATTCGGCCTCATGGATATGGGTTGGGTCTCCATCGATCAATGGCAATCTCCTCATACCAAAACCTAATATGGAGACCTCCCAATCCAGTTTTCCAAACCGACGATACTTCATCCATTCTTCCCTAATGAGGACTTGATCCAATCAGGCTTCTATCCATGGAGAATCATGTTCACCTCCTAAACAGATGACAAAGAAGGCATAGGGTTTATCCACCCATCTCGTGATGAGTGGCAGATGTGGAAAACCTTTTGGACAAATAGCCACGGTGGGTTTATTGAAAATGTGTCTCTCATAATCTTTACCCATCCCCAACTCAAGTTCTGCTCCCAGGAGATTGATATCATCTGGATCAAGACCCACAAAAACCAATATCTCTTCTTCAGGATGGGTATGGGCCTCACCTCCACGATGCCATATGCCTGCCTCACTATAATATCCCCATGTAAAATTGACTGCCATCCCTTCAAGATTATCTCCGAAGAGCCAGACAAGCTGATCTGCATTGCCAGGCCCTAATCGGCCTACCTGTTGAGACCCTCTCATGGTTTGCCCGGTATGACCGATCCTCGCCATGACATCTGCGGTCATCTTTGCCTGACGCAAACCAAGAGTAAATGGTTTAATGAGGTGTTCATATTTTGATCCCTTTGATTTTTGCCCCAAAGAAAGGGAGGGGATTAAGGTGGCTTTATACTCTGGAGCAAGGCCTATCGTATAATGGACGATCGGTCGATATCCGAGACGTCTCACTATGATTGGACCATGGGGCATCCCTTTTGGAATGAGGACAGCACAGGGTTTGTCAAACACGAGCTCTTCTCTCTCCTCCCCAACCTCGATCGATACCTGTGCGCCTAAATAGAGGATATTGGTATGGTCAATGCCTGCAAAGATCAAACATTCATCGTAAGGATGTACCATTGCCCCTTCCTTAGGGTGAAATGGGTTGGGCTCCTTAATAAATCCATAAGAGAAATGGGCATTAAATCCTTCTAAATCTTTACCTTCCATCCAAACACATGGCTCAGGAAAAAGTCCTTCAGGTGGTTTTTGGACAAGTAATGGTTTTACCAAATGGGAATACTCTTTTTTAACCACTTTAAATTCCTCCTCTCTGTTTAAAAAGTCTTATGCCTCTACCCAAGGAGAATCATGTTCAGCACTCAGACAGATGACAAAGAATCCATAAGGTTTATCCACCCATCTGGTAATAAGGGGTAGATGGGGAAACCCTTTGGGACAGATGGCAACCGTTGGTTTATTAAAAATATGTCTCTCGTAATCTTTACCCATCCCCAACTCGAGCTCTGCTCCCAAATAATTAATGTCATTAGGATCAAGTCCTACAAAAACGAGTATCTCTTCTTCGGGATGAGTATGTGCCTCACCTCCTCGGTGCCATTTCCCGCATTGCGTGTAATATCCCCAAGTGAAGTTCACTTCCATGTTCTCCACTTGATCCCCGTAAAGCCAGATAAGGGAATCGGCATTTCCTGGTCCTATGAGACCGACCTGCTCCGGGTTGAAGTGAGGGTTTGCAGCCATGATCTTCTTCATAGCCTCCGGGTCCTTCATCGCATCCCGCAGGGACGCAGGTGACATGTATTGGGTGAGAGGTTTCATGAGGTGTGTGTATTTGGACCCCTTTGAGACCGAGGAAAACAAACCCTGTGTAACATGGGTCCCTTTATACTCAGGCGAAAGACCGATGGTGTAATGGACCACAGGCTTCTCAATACTCCGTACTTTGACGGCACCGTGAGGAGTTCCCTTCGGAATAACCACGACATGAGGTTTACTAAAGACATGCTCTTCTCGTTCCTCACCCAGCTCAATTGATATTTCCGCTCCTAAATACTCAAAAGCCTTTACGTTGTCAATGCCCGCAAAGAGCAGAATCTCATCAAATGGGTGTGCTATCATCCCTTTGACAGGGTGGCAGGTGCATTGTTGTCTCAGGAATCCATAGGAGAAATGCGCATTGAAACCCTCAAGATCTTTCCCCTCCATCCAAACCCTCGCTTCGTCGTAAAGACCTGCAGGCGGTGGTTGGACCAATAAGGGTTTGATTAAATGGGCATACTCTTTTTTAGCCATCTTGAATTCCTCCTTATCATTAAAGAATATCTCTATGCTTCTACCCAGGGGGAATCATGTTCACCACTCAGGCAGATCACAAAGAATCCATAAGGTTTATCCACCCATCTCGTGATGAGTGGCAGGTGTGGAAAACCTTTTGGACAAATAGCCACGGTAGGGGTGTTGAAGATATGCCTTTCATAATCCTTGCCCATCCCCAATTCGAGTTCTGCTCCCAGGTAGTTGATATTATCAGGGTCAAGACCGACGAAAACCAAAATCTCCTCTTCAGGATGGGTATGGGCCTCGCCTCCACGATGCCATTTGCCACATCGACTATATAAACCCCATGTGAAATTGACTTCAAATCCTTCAAGGTCTTTGCCGAATAGCCATACGATCTGATCCCCATTTCCTGGTCCGATTCCACGTTCTGCAGGTCGCATCACCCCATTGCTATCCGTGACCGCTTCATACCCCATTCCTGTCCCAACCTTAGTGGGATCAACATGGGTGATCAGTCTTTTAATGAGATGACTATACCTTGTTGATTTAGCCATGGATTTACCTTTAGGAATAGAGGTGGCTTTATATTCTGGTGCAAGCCCAATGGTATAATGGACGATGGGTTTATCCACTCTCCTCACTTTTACTGGACCATGGGGTGTCCCCTTAGGGATGAGGACCACTGAGGGTTTATCAAAAATGTGTTCTTCCCTCTCTTCGCCAAGTTCGATCGATATCTCTGCTCCCAATTTGAGGATATCATAATCTGCAAATCCAGCAAAGACCAAGCATTCATCGTAAGGATGAACCAGTGACCCATCCATGGGGTGACATATCGTGGGGGTTTTAATGAAGCCATATGAAAAATGGGCATTAAACCCTTCAAGATCTTTACCTTCCATCCATACACGAGGTTCTGGGTATAATCCTTCGGGTGCCTGTCTCACAGGCAAGGGTTTAATCAAATGGGCATATTCTTTTTTAACCATTTTAAAAACCTCCTTTCGTTTAAAACTTTGCTTCTTTAGGATCGTGGAGCCTAAAATGAGCAATTCGAATACGCTTCATCTTTTCGTGTTCAAGATTATAAAGTACCCAATTGGTCATAATGACCACATCCCCCTTCTTCAAGGGCATGAAAGAGGTGGTGGGATAATCTTTGAAACAATGAAATTCTGTATAAAGCTCTGCAAATAGGAGATCCCCATCCACCATAAAGTCTCGAAGCTCTAAAACTTCTCTCACGTGTTCGTGCAAGGCCTTATAGGAGGCAATAAATTCTTGAGGACCATGAAGGGTTCGGGGGGGGTCTTTTGGATTGGTCCAATTGGTAAAGTATTCTACTGTAATATCGGGAGAAAAATAGCTCGTCACGGCCTCGTATCTTTTGTTATTAAAATGGTCAATGTATTCAAGATACTGTTCTTTATTCATTGGGTCACCTCCAGATTAAATTTTATAATCCTCTCAACAAATCTTTTTAATCGGCCTCTGATCAATGTTTCATCATATTTGGTAAAAGTAATGAGATCTGAGGAAAAAGAACTAAAAGTGTAAGATGGGCAATATCAGAAAGGACAAAAGGCCATACCCCTCCAAAGATGGTTTTCACAGGAACATTGCTGGAGGATGAAAGGACAAAGACATTCAATCCAAATGGAGGCGTGATCAGACCAATCTCCATGCAACGAACCATAATCACTCCAAACCATATGGGATCGTATCCAGAAATCTGAATCACAGGAAAGATGAGAGGAAGCGTTAGGATCATGGCTGCAAAGATGTCCCAAAAACATCCAAGAATTAAATAGAAGATGATAATACAGATCAGAATGACGAATCTGGGAATTTGTAAACCGATCACGAATTCGGAGAGCATCGCAGGCAAACGACTCACCGCTAAGAAACGCATAAAAACAAAAGCCCCGGTAATGAGAAGGACGATCATAGCGGTGATTTGGGCTGTATCCTTGACAGATTGACTGAAATTTGATCGGGTTAATCTTCTGCTGATAAGACTAATGGTAATAGCTCCAAAGGCCCCAAGGGCTCCTGCTTCTGTGGGAGTAAAAATTCCTGCATATATCCCACCAATCACGAATAGAAACAGAAGCAGCATGGCCCAGACCCCTTTTAGGGAATAGATCTTCTCCCTAAACACGGTCTTAGGAGCGGCAGGGCCCAGGGTGGGTTTAAATCGACACATGATGTAAATGGTGATCGAATAAAAGATCACTTGCAGAATTCCTGGAAGAAATCCAGCCATATATAATTTCCCGATCGACTGTTCTGTAAGCAAGCCATAAAGAATAAATCCAAGGCTCGGAGGAATCATAATCCCGATGGTCCCTCCAGCGGCAATACAGGCAGAGGCCAATTTCTGATCGTATCTGAACTTCACCATTTCCGGATAAGCCACTTTTCCCATTGCCGCTGCAGAGGCATCACTTGACCCACAGATGGCTGCAAAGGCCCCGCATGCAACAGTGGTTGCAATGGCTAACCCTCCCTTTATACTCCCAATCCATTTGTTGGCTGTGTTGTAAAGATCTCCAGCAATCCCCGTAAGAGAAACCACAATGCCCATGAGGATGTAAAGAGGGACACAGGCTAAGATATAGGAGGCAATTTGACTATAAGGCTCTGTCCCAAGGATGGTAAAGGCCTTGGCAAAACCTTCAAGATAAATAAACCCTACAAAACCAGCAACAAGCATGGCTGTGCCCACCCAAATTCCCATAAAGATCATCAAAAGCATCAATCCTACACCAATTGCACCAATGAGATCTGGACTCATTTCTTCTCCTCTACAATCGATTTTACTGTTTTAACAATCAACACTAAAAACGTTAAGAAATAACCAAAGGTCAATAGGAGGACAAAGGGGCCTTCAGGAATCCTTAAGACATATGTTCGAATATCCAGCTTTTCTCCTTCTATGTATCGATTGATCAAGGCAGGGACGATAAAAGCGCATATGATTCCAGTTAGGATATAATTAATGACATCAATCGTTTTATTGGTCTTTTTTGAAAACATATTAGTAATGATATCCACGCGGATGTGACCGGATTTCAAGGTACACCAGGCCAGGCTCAACCCTGCAACGCTGACCATTAAAAGTTCGGTCATCTCCATACTCCCTAAGATCGGACGATCGAATAGGTAGCGTAGGATGACATCGGCAGTGGTAAGCATCATCATGACCACAATGGTCATTAATGAAACAAAGCTCACGATGTCAATGATTCCCATCGATACCTTTGCTGGAGTAAATTTCTTAGACATTTACCCTCCCATCATTGCTCCCTTGCTCACCTCCATTTGAAGAGGAGAGCAAGGGAGACGTAATCTACTTGTTTGCCTGAATGATCTTCTGGTAGCCTTCATAAATCTTTTTGGCCGGCCATCCTTTGGTTTCAAGTTCTCCTAACAGCTTCTCATTTGCCGGTCTTGCCCAATCCAACCAAACCTGGATTTCAGAGGGGTTAAGCACAGTAATACTATGTCCCTTCTGCTTGATCTGAGCAATGGCATTCTCAACCAGATCCACATCCCATTTCAAGGACTCCTCATTCGCCCATTCATAGACCTCTACAATCACTTTCTGGATATCTGGAGATAGGGTATTCCACATCTTCGTATTCACTGCAAAACCAATGGGAGCAGCCCCACCTGCCCCTTCGCCAAAGAGGGTATGATATTTAAACAACTCCATCAGTTTAAACTCGTGGGCAGCAGCAATGTGAAGGAGATGTCCCTCAGCCACCCCTCTTTCCAGAGCGCTATACCAATCAGGCGGTCCTAATTGGAGAACAGCTGCATTGACCAGTTTGAATTGATCTGCCAGCATGGGATCGCCGATGATTCTCATCCCCTTCATGTCTTGAGGGGTTTTGACAGGTTTTTTTATTAAATGAAGATGGTTTGCTGGCATGGCTCGAATGGCAATCCATTTGACATTGCTCTTTTCAAACTCTTTGTTAAATTCAGGGTACTGCTTTAACATCTCCCTGAAGATCTTAGAGGTCTTTATCATATTCGGAAGACCTGTAAAGGGCATCCCAAGAATCCTGTTGACTTCTTGAGTGGGTTGAGGAACAAAGAGTGAAATATCCGTAATTCCTGAACTGATTCCCCTAAAGGTTTCAGGATACTTTAATAAGGATTGAGAAAAGTAACAATTGACCTTGACCTTGCCATTGGTCTTCTCTTCAATCATTTTGGCTGCCTGTTGATGGATCTTACCAATCCCTATTCCAGGAGGACCCCAATCATTAAATTTCAACTCGATGACCTTTTCCTGGCCTAAGACAGATCCAACATGAGTAGAAATGACTAACCCCATCCCCAACATCAACGAAATTAAAACTAAACCAGCTCGTCTCATAAAACACCTCCTGTTTCCTATTGATTTGATTCCTAATTTTATTTAACCCTTCCCTCTTCATTCACAACGCTTTTCACTCACCTCCTTTTTCTCTTTCAAACTTAGATGATAAAGATTCATCCTCTCCTTTAGACCACATCAATCGACTTAATCTTAAGATCTTTACCCTGAACAATTTCAGTCTTATTACTCTTGCATCGAATACAGCTAAATAGAGGCACTCGATAATGCCATTCAGGGTCAATCTCTTTGTACTCGACCCCCCCCAAATAGGAACACTCCTTACACCTTATCTTCGTCTCCACCCTTTCCACATTAAATTCCATATTTCGTGCAATGGTCTCAGTGGCAAATGCTCCAATAAGAAATGTTAGCTGCTCTACATTGACAAGGCAAATCTCTCCAACCTCCATTTGCACCCGAAGGACTTCTTTCGCTCCATTCTTCTGGGCCACATCAAGGATCGTTTTTAAAATGGACTCCGCAAGGGCAGCTTCATGCATCTCTTAATGCCTACTTTCCCTCTCCATCCTCCTCCACATGGAGGTCAGATCAGGTTCAGGGACAAATTCCCTTACCCTCACCATCGTAATTGCTTTCTGCGGACAGAGGTGAGCACACACCCCGCAACCTAAACATCGTTCGTCTTCAAGAAAGATGAAGTCGTCTGAGAGGTCAGGTTTATGGGGCCAATGATGCCATCGGGCATTGACAGGACATTTCTTCACACATAATTTGTTTTCATGGGTTGATAGGGATTACCCCAGCCCGTGACATTCTTAACATAACCGGAGAGCAAATCACAGCAGCAAGGACAACACATACAGATCGCCATTGCCCCTGCAGGATCTGTATTATTCCAGGTGGTGGCCACAAGCCCCTCATCAAAGGCCTCTTCCAAACGCTTTAGGGCCTCTTCCTCTGAAATAGGTGGATAGGCCTTTGCATGATCCCCAATGGCAAAACAGACATCAATCCTGTGGTCACACTTCTGCTCCCTCACTCTACAGCCACAAAGGCGAAGAGCGACATGTACCCCATTCTTAAATGCCTCTCGGATCACCCCAGTCGTTGTTTCATAGGAAAGGACTCTTGAGCTTGAATCAATGGTCTTATCCAAAATCAGAGTCCTGCAGATAGGATATTTTGAAGGACTTCTCTCTGCGATGAACTGCTCAGCCCATACCTTGCTTGCAAGCTCCCGATAGGCCTTGCCCTCCTCGGTAACGTCATCCATCATATTCAAACGAGAAAGAGAATCTGCTGGTATTCTCCAGGCCATGCCTTCCAGTCTGTCTGTGGTATAGGCAAAGCCTGGAAAGATAGCCATGGTCCAGAGGCCCATTTGAAAATACTCTAATATCCCTGGCTCTCCTGGTTTTTCTCGCCACCGAATCGCGGCCCTCCGAACAAGCCCATCCAGAACCTCTTGAACCCTCCTTATATCTTTGCCAGACTCCTTTGCGATTTCCTCGGCTGTTTTCGGTCTCCCACCTGTAATAGGACACTCCAAACATTTACCGATCTCTGCCTCTTCAATGGTCGGGAAGAAGAATTTAAAGAGCTTCATGGCCTGAGGACCTCTTGGGGCGGCCAGTGGAGTTCGGGGGCGACTAAAGGCCTGCCTCAGTTCTTCATATACCCTTTCTTCCTCTGTCATCGGCTTCTCTCTTTTCGATTTCATCGGACGGATCCTTTCAAACGATTCATTTGTGTATTCCTTTCATCTCACTTCTAATAAATTCAATCCACTTCTCTATGCCTAAATTGCTACGGACGCTTGTCTTGAAAACAATTGGGACATTGACCAGGGCATCACTGACCATCTTATCAGGATCCACATTCACAAATGGAGCAATATCTACTTTGTTAATGATGGCACAATCCGCCTCCTTAAAGATAGCCGGATGTTTGGCCACGATCTCCTCTCCCTCGCTCACGCTCACCACAATGACCCTTTTATGTTCCCCGAGATAGAAATCGCTTGGGCAGATAAGATTCCCCACATTCTCGATAAAAAGTAAATCAATTTCATTTAACTGGATCTGTTCCAGGGCATGCTGGACCAAATGGGCATCAAGGTGGCACTCCTTGCCTGTATTGGTTGGGACAACAGGAATGCCAAGCTTTCTAAACCTGCTCGAATCAAACTCAGCGATCACATCTCCGGCGATGACGGCAATTTTAAATTCGTTTTTTAAATGAATGATGGCAGTTTCAATTAAAGAGGTCTTACCTGAGCCAATTGCTCCCATGACATTAAAGGCTTTTACCTTGGCCTCGTTGAGGACTTTCCTGTTATCCATACCGAGCCTTCTCGATGTTTCAATCACATCTTCTTCGATATTTAATCGGATGACATCATGCATATTTCTTCCTCTCCCAATAAGAGATATACGATTAGATCATAAAAAATAGGCGTTTCTCAAAATGAGAAATGTGAGGATCATGATGGGTTATAGCCCCCAGCACATTGGCACAGGGATCCATTTGTTTGGATCAACATAAATCGCCTTTTGTGGACAATCGATCTCACAGATGGCACAGAGCGTGCAATCCTCGGGATATTGCACGATGGCCTTTTTACGTTCCTCATCCATCCCGATCACCTCCATTGGACAACTATCTATGCAGATCCCACAACCATTACATAGGGTTTCATCAATTCTTTCAATTGCCATAATGGCTTCCTCCTTATTCCTCACCGGCAAATCGCATAGGATATCGGAATCGGTAAGGTTTCGAAAGGTCAGGCCACCACTCTTCAGGAAGAGGTTCTTTAACCAATTCCATAGAATCCTCTTTTCTTTTAATCTTAATTAAGGCCAGCCAATTGGGGTCATCTCTTTTAGGATAATCCTCTCTATAATGGATGGCTCTGCTTTCGGTTCTGAATAGTGAGCTTCTTAACATCATTTCTATGCTTAGAATTCTGTTTCTGGTCTCATGGGCCAGACGGAGTTCGTGGACATCTTTAGCTGCTAATTTGGGTGAAATGTGATTCTTTAAAAACTCGATCATCGTCAGGCCGGCTTTCAATCGTTCTCCATGCTTTATGATCATCATATAGTAGGGAATGATAAGATTTTGTAACTGTTGGTGAACCCAATGGGGATGAAAGCCTCCTTTTCGCTCTAAGGGGGCATAGATAGTTTGTTTTTGTTTTAATAATTCCTTCTGATCAATCTCAACCCACTGAGAGGTGGATGCATATTTTGCGGCCGAACGTCCTGCTCTGGCCCCTGTCACTGAGGCATTTCTTAGACCAAATCCAAAGGCAGGGTAAGAAGCACCCACTGCTCCTGATCGGTAAACATCTCCAGCAGCAAAGAGCCCGGGAAGGCTTGTCGTACAATCTAAGCTGGTAGACGAAATCCCAACCCCTCCTCCAAAGATTCCATGTCCTGGCGTACTCTCAAGTCTTAATACGCCTGCATAGAGTCCACCTTTTGATAGATCCATCCCTACCCGTTCAAGCCTAAATTCAGTCTTTGAATCCTTGATGTCCCTTAGGGTTGCCTCCAGATCCTCGGGCCGGGCCATGTCAAGGTTATAGAAGATTGGTCCACGACCTTCATGGATGGCTTGGGCAGCTGTTAACCGTCCTACCCTATAACCTTCTGCATCTACATAGCTATCTATAAATGAGATATGAGGTCCATAGGAAATCCAGGTGGGGTATTTTGTAGGAATGGTATGGATGGTCTTACCCCTAAGGGAGATCCTCGTCTCTTCGTTCTTTTCGGAAACAAAGGCAGCTGCCCCAACGCAACTAAATTCCTTACCACAGATCTCTGCACCTGCTCGATAGGCCATGGCTTCACCATCATAGGATAAGAAACCCACGGGTGTCATGGCACCTGCCATGTCAAATGTCCCATTTCCGGTACACATGATCGTTGCCTTGGCTAGGATTTGATAAAAATCGCCCTTTTGAGTATGAAATCCAATTGCCCCTATCACCACCCCATCCTGTTTGAGCAATTCTGTGATCATGACTCGATCGACTATTTTTATCCCCAATCTTAGGGCTTGTCTTCTCATCGCTGGAAGGAATGTCCATCCTCTTCCCAAAAAACAACACTCAAGGGGGCCAAATCCGACAGGTCTTCCATAGATGAGGGGTTGACCATCCTCCTTCTCCTTGATCTTAATCCCCCAGGATAAGAAGTCATGGTATCTCTCAATGGACTCTCTAAGGGTAACCTCTGTCCACTCTGGATTGTTTAAATACTCGCCCACCATGCGAATTCGATCCATCCATGCCGTCAGATCGTGCCCCCAGTCAGGATTAAAAACGGAATAATCTCCTTCGGCAAAGGCAGTGGAACCTGATCGACTCACATAGTTCTTATCAACGAGGGTGACTTCCACCCCCTCCTCTCGGGCCTTGATCGAAGCAAAGAGACCTGCCATCCCCCCACCAATTACCAAGACATCTGTTTTGATCTTCATCTCAGACGGCATCAGAAAATCCTTCTCCTGCTTTACTTTTAGTATCCATCCTCAAATTATCTCATTCGCCCTCTATCTCAGATGGTCCATGGATCAAGGGGATTGTGGAATCCATCATATCTTTGGTAATGGATTTTGTTAAGGCGCATAGATGATTTCTGAGCGCTTTTTGAGCCCGTTTAAAATCCTTTGCTTTGATCGCTTCGTAGATCGCTCTATGTTGGGCAGTATGTCGAGCATATTCAGTCCTCGGGGGCTCAATCTTTTTTGTGTAGGCGGTATAAAGATCCATTAAAGATATAACCAAATATTTATAGAGGCGGTTTTTAGAGAGCCCAGCCAATAGGATGTGGAAGATCCTTAGTTTTTCAATCCATTCCTCTTTAGAAAGACCCATCCCATCGTTTCGAAATTGTTCACAGGCAATAATATTGGATTCGAGCGCAGATAAATTCTCCTTCGTAATGGTCTTCATGCTTGATTCCAGAATAATGGATTCGATTGTAATTCTTGCCTCAGTAATTTCCTGAATAGTGAGATTCCCAACTTCGATCAACCCTGAGATGGATTTGGTCATTCCGGTTGAGTCTAATTCATTTACAAATATTCCACCCTCTGCTCCGGTCTTGACCCTCACGAAGCCTGATTCCTCTAAAATCCGCAGGGCCTCCCTTACAGAGATTCTTCCGGTGTTGAATTGTGCAGCCAGTTGTCTTTCAGAGGGAAGCCTATCATTTGGCTTCAATACCTTAGAAAAGATGAGATATTTGATCTGATCCGAGATATCCTCAAAAGCCCTTTTGGTCGTCACCGGCTTGAACAGATTTTTTTTTACTTCATTCATAACGAGTCTCATTCACTTGAAGGGTATGATGGTATTACCATACCCTCCTTACTCTGTCAATCATTTTTTTAAAAATCCTGTAATGCCTCACTCATTCGAGGAATCAGGCTAGGATGTCAGAGAAAATTTTATAGCGGAAACCTTAGCTTGTCCCATAACCACAGAATTCCTTAGGCAATGAAAGGCAATGATTTGTTGAAGGATATAACTTTTACCAAGCTATTTTTGAAGTG
>JBBIRT010000048.1:0-22652 GCA_037441725.1 Deltaproteobacteria bacterium
ATATTAAAGCACAAATTTCGAAACATAATGAAATGACACTATTTTTAGCAGTGGCAACGGTTACCCATAAATTAAACGCCTGCATTTAAAAGTTTTGGAATTACCCCTCTCCTTTTTCTTGGAAGTTTTTTAGAGCTCTCCTCAAGATTTCTCTGAAAAAGTTCCAATATATATATATCAACTTTTATTGACAAATCGTATATTTTTATATTAAAAAGTTTATAATCTTTATAGGTCCGACCTGAAAGGTAGATCTTTCCTTAGATGGTTAAAATCCATTCGCTTCTTCCTTGAACTTGAATTTTAAAGATGGGCTAAACTTCCCTTTTTGTCAATCTGTTCAGGAGCTCCTATGAATACTGCCATTGAGCATATCCCAGTGAACATTGAAGATGAGATGAAAAGGTCCTATATGGACTATGCGATGAGTGTCATTATTGGCCGTGCCCTTCCTGATGTAAGAGATGGCCTAAAACCTGTTCACCGTCGAATTCTTTATGCAATGAATGAGTTGAACAATGATTGGGATAAGCCCTATAAAAAGTCTGCCAGAATCGTTGGCGATGTGATCGGAAAATATCATCCCCATGGAGATATGGCAGTCTACGATGCCATTGTCAGAATGGCTCAAGATTTTTCACTTCGCTATACCCTGATTGATGGCCAAGGAAACTTTGGTTCCATTGATGGAGATCCTCCTGCCGCCATGCGATATACCGAGATCCGGATGTCAAAACTTTCGGCTGAATTATTGGCTGACATTGATAAAGAGACCATCGATTTTATTCCAAATTATGATGAATCTTTGATGGAACCGATGGTTCTTCCATCTAAATTCCCAAACCTCATTGTCAATGGGTCATCTGGAATCGCTGTAGGAATGGCCACCAACATTCCTCCGCATAATCTCACGGAGACGATCAATGCCATTATTACCCTTATTGAAACCCCTGATGCTTCTATTGATGAATTGATGGTCCATCTTCCTGGGCCTGACTTTCCCACAGGTGGTTTCATCTTTGGAAGAGAAGGAATCCGACAGGCTTACGAAACTGGAAAGGGTGTGATCCAACTTAGGGCACGCGCCATGATTGAAAGGGATCGGAAGGGAGAGCGTGAAAATATCGTCATTACTGAACTCCCCTATCAAACCAATAAAGCAAAGCTCATTGAAAGGATAGCAGAACTCATTCAAGAGAAAGTCATTGAGGGAATTGCCCATGTCAGGGATGAATCTGATAGAGAGGGTTTGAGGGTAGTCATTGAATTGAAACGGAATGAAGTGGCAGAGGTCATCCTTAACCAGCTTTATAAATATACTCAACTCCAAACCTCTTTTGGGATCATTCTATTGGCTATTGATAGGAATCAGCCAAAACTTCTCACCCTCAAAGACCTGCTTCACCTTTTTATTCAACACCGTCAAGAGGTAGTCATCAGAAGATCCCGATTTGAATTAAAAAGGGCGGAGGATAGAGCCCATATCCTGGAGGGTTTGAAAAAAGCCATTGATCATATTGATGCCATTATTGCTACCATTAAAGCCTCTAAGACTCCAAAAGAGGCGAAAGATCATTTAATGAGTCGATTTAACTTCTCAGAGGAACAGGCACAGTCCATCCTCGAAATGAGGCTTCAACGTCTTACCAATCTCGAACAACGGAAAATTATTGAGGAGTACGAAGAGACCATCAAGTTGATCAATCGATTAAGGGCGCTTCTGGCCAGTGATAAATTGATTCTCAATTTAATCAAAGAAGAATTGATTTATATTCGAGACCAATACGGAGATGAGAGAAAGACAGAAATCATCGATGCGACTCCTGAAATCCGTGTCGAAGACCTCATTGCAGATGAGGACATGGTCGTTACCATCACCCACACCGGCTATATTAAGAGAAATCCTATCAGTCTTTATAGAAGCCAACATCGGGGGGGTAAGGGAAAGGTGGGGATTAATGTAAAGGAGGAGGATTTTGTCGAGGATCTTTTCATTGCCTCTACTCATGACTATGTTTTATTCTTCACCGATGCCGGAAAGATCCACTGGATGAAGGTGCATGAACTTCCTCAAGCAGGACGGCTCACTCGTGGTAAAGCCATCATCAATCTCCTTAATCTCAATTCCCAAGAGAAAGTCACGACCATCCTTCCCCTTAAGGATTTCAAAAAAGGAGATTTTATCACCTTTATCACCAGAAAGGGGGTGATCAAGAGAACCCCTTTGGAGGCTTATAGTAATCCACGATCAGGTGGAATTATTGCCCTTCACATAGACGAAGGAGATGAGCTTATCTCTACCAAACTGACAGATGGAAAACAGAATCTTTTTATTGGGACCAAATTGGGGAAGGCTATTCATTTCCCGGAAATTCAAGTCAGAGAGATGGGGCGACTCGCACGTGGAATCAGGGGGATAAGATTATCAAAAGAGGATGAGGTCGTTGGGGTGGAAGTGGTTTCTCCGCACTCCCAAATATTAACTGTTACTGAAAACGGTTATGGGAAAAGGACTCAGGCCTCTGAATATCGAATTCAAAATAGAGGAGGGTCGGGTATTTTTACAGTGAAGAGAACAAAAAAGACTGGGGATGTGGTTGGGATAAGAACGGTTACGGATGAAGATGACTTGATGATTATTTCAAATAAAGGTAAAATTATTCGGCTCCAAGCTATAGACATCCCGGTCCAGGGGAGGAATACTCAGGGAGTGAGATTAATCACTCTTGAGGAGGGTGAAAAGGTTGTGGCGGTTGCAAGATTGGCAGAGAAAGAATAATTTAACTTTCTAAAAAAAATACTTGATTTTTTAAAATAACAGAATTAATATTAAGATGAAATTTTTCAGAGACTAAATCCTCAAAAATTTTCCCCTCTTTGTCTTTTTCATTTATCCACAATTGTGGAAACATTGTGCAAAGAGATTTAAAACTTATTAAAATTAAATGGTTTTTGGTTCGATGGGGGTTTAGTGGTAATTCTATTTTTGCCTTCTAACAAATCCTCAAACCATCAAGGTCAATTCCATGGAAGATCTATGGCCTAAGGTAATAGATTCTCTAAAAGGGAAGGTAGGCCAACAGAATTTTGATATTTGGATCAAACCAATTCAATTCATCTCCCGGGATGGAGAGAGGATTGAAATTGAAGTCCCGAATCGATTCTTTAAAGAATGGATTATTGAACATTATTCTCATTATATCAAGGAGGCTATCTCTCTCTTTACTCATGCTCCTTGTCAGCTCCAATTTCGGACAAAAAATGAAAAGGGGAATGCAAAGGATTCCACACCTCCGAGTTTACTAAATGATGATTCCACCATATTTCATCCTTCCCTAAATTTAAAATATACGTTCGATCATTTTGTTGTTGGATCGAGTAATCAATTTGCTCATGCAGCCTGTTTGGCAGTAGCGGATTCCCCTGCAAAAAATTATAATCCCCTCTTCATCTATGGAGGGGTCGGTTTGGGAAAAACCCATCTCCTCCATGCGATTGGAAACCACATCATCCAAAATCGAATTTTTACGGATATTAAAAGAATCTGTTATGTTACCTCAGAGGAATTTACTAATGAAGTGATCAATTCTCTGCGTTATGAAAAAATGGATGAATTCAGAAATAAATATCGAAAAATGGATATCCTATTGATCGACGATATCCAATTTATTGCCGGAAAAGAGAGAACACAAGCAGAATTTTTCCATACCTTTGAAGCCCTCCATCAATCTCGTAAACAGATCGTGTTGACCAGTGATAAGTTTCCAAAGGATATCCCCGATTTTGAAGAGAGATTGCGATCTCGTTTTGAATGGGGTCTCATTGCTGACATCCAACCCCCTGATCTTGAAACCAAGGTTGCTATTTTAAAAAAGAAGGCTGAAATTGAAAACATCCCTCTCCCTAATGATGTGGCCTTTTTCCTTGCCTCTCAAATCGACTCTAATATTCGAATTTTAGAAGGATCTCTGATTAGAATCGGGGCTTTCTCTTCTTTTACCAATACTCCCATTGATATTCAATTAGCTAAAGAGGTATTGAAAAATATCATTAAACCTAAGGAGGAATTTATCTCTATCGATGTGGTTCAAAAAGTCGTCTCTAATTTTTTCAATATTAAAATTTCTGATTTGAGAGTAAAACGTAAAAGTAAAGGGTTTGTAGTTCCACGACAGGTTGCCATGTATCTCTCAAGAAAATTGACCAATGCCTCTCTGATGGAGATTGGAGAAAAATTTGGTGGCAAAGATCATTCTACTGTCCTTCATTCAATTAAAAAGGTGGAAGAAAAAATGGCCCAAGAGGCCTCCTTTAAAGAGCTGATTGAAAATCTACAAAATCGAATCAAATCGTAAAGAGAATGGGGAGAGGATTTCTCGAAGAAAAAAGGTGAAAATCTTGTGAATGGTAGTTGAAAAAAATTTGAATAGTATTCATTCATAAAATTAAAAATAAATTCCAAAATTTATGGATAATGGATTGAACAGGAAAATATCATTTTGATTCCAAAACTTAGAATCTTTTTCTTCATTTTCACAACGATAGACGATGACTATGATAATTATATATCTTACTACCTAATCATTAGGAGGATGAGGAATGATTTTTAAAATAGAGAAGAGGGAATTTTTGAGAGGATTAGGGTTAATTCAAAGTGTTACAGGTAGGAAGACCACTCTTCCCATTCTTTCTCACATCTTATTAGAATGTGATCAAAACTCCCTTTATCTAACCGGAACTGATTTAGAAACAGGGATACGTGAGGAACTGATTGCAAAGGTAACCCAGACAGGGAAAGCCTCCGTTTCAGCCAAAAAACTTTATGAGATTGTTAGGGAACTCCCTGACGAAATCATCGAGATCCAAAAAAAAGAGAACCATTGGATTACCATTCAATGCCAGAAATCGATCTTCAATCTTGCAGGATTAGATCCTGAAGACTTTCCTTCTCTTCCCACATTTCAAGAAGAGAATTTTACATCCCTCTCCGCTCCTATCTTTCGAGATATGATTGAAAAGACCGTTTATGCTGCCTCAAATGAAGAATCCAGACATCATCTTAATGGCATCCTATTCGTCTTGATTAAGAGAGATGAAAAGGAGTGGTTAAGGATGGTTGCTACCGATGGACATCGACTTTCCTTGATAGAGAAAGAGGATCAACCCATTAGAGGGATAGGGGAAAAAGGAGTGATCCTTCCAAAGAAAGGAGCTATAGAAATTAAAAAGATCATTGGGGAGAGGTCCGCAGGATCCTTTGGAGACGGAGGGGAAGAGATGGGAATCTATTTCAATGCCACTCATGGATTTTTTAAGATTGGAAAATCTTTGACAATCATTCGTTTAATTGATGGAGAGTTTCCAGAGTATGAGCAAGTGATTCCTAAAGAAAATGAGATTAAATTAGTCATGGCAAGGGATAAAATGATCAGTAGTTTAAAAAGGGTTTCCACGATGGCCAGCGAAAGGATGGAAGCTATCAAACTGATTCTTAAAAAAGATTTAATGGAGATGTCTTCAACCCATCAAGACTTCGGTGATGCCAAAGAGGAGGTTGAGGTGATCTACCCCGGAGATCCCCTTCAGATCGGTTTTAATGCAAGGTATCTAATCGAGGCCCTCAGCGCCATCGATACCGAAGAGGTCCTTATGGAGTTAAAGGATGAAGGAAGTCCTGGAATTATTCGACCCTCGGTCCTTTCTAAAGGATCCAGCGGACCTTCTGGATTCTCCAATCAATTTTGTATCATCATGCCCATGAGGCTTTAAAATCTACCCTCCATCTCAAAGGATGAATATGAAAGAGCAGGAAGAGAGATATACAGCAGAACAAATAAAGATTTTAGAAGGACTTGCAGGGGTTCGGAAAAGACCTGCCATGTATATTGGTAACACAGGGGTAGAAGGGCTTCATCATTTAGTTCATGAATTGGTGGATAATAGTATCGATGAAGCCTTAGCGGGTTATTGTACCCAGATCGATGTAATCATCCATATGGATAATAGTGTGACCGTGAGAGATAATGGTCGAGGAATCCCTGTAGATCTCCATGAAAAAGAAAATCGACCGGCCGTTGAAGTGGTAATGACTAAACTTCATTCAGGTGGTAAATTTGATAATCGAAGTTATAAAATCTCCGGTGGTCTTCATGGAGTAGGATTGTCCGTCGTCAATGCCCTTTCTGAATTTATCGATCTTGAGATTAGAAGGGACGGAAAGGTTTACCATCAAATTTATGAAAGAGGAGAGATCAAAACCCAGCTTGAAGTGATTGGAAAGACCAAACAGACCGGTACACAAATTCGTTTTAAACCGGACCATCAAATTTTTGAAACGGTCCATTTCAGTTTTGATCTCCTTTCTCAACGTTTAAGGGAACTGGCTTTTTTAAATAAAGGGCTTTCCATTAGCATTGAGGATGAACGCTCAGAGAAAAGGCATGACTTCTTTTATAAAGGAGGAATTATTTCATTCATTGAGTACCTCAATAAGAATAAAAACTGTATTCATCCAAAGCCTATTTATATTCAAGGCGAAAAGAATGGAATCGAAGTTGAGATTGCTTTCCAATATAATGATGGTTATGCGGAGAATCTCTTCTCCTTTGCTAACAATATCAATACCCATGAGGGAGGAACCCACCTGGTAGGGTTCAAAAGTGCACTCACTCGAACGATCAATCAATATGCATCTAATGCCAATCTTTTTAAAGGGGTAAAAGAAAATCTGACAGGGGAGGATATCCGAGAGGGATTGGCTGGCGTGATCAGCATCAAGATTCCTGAACCCCAATTCGAAGGACAGACGAAGACTAAATTGGGAAATAGTGAGGTAAAGGGATTAGTTGAATCTTTAGTCAATGAAAAATTGGGAAGTTATTTCGAAGAGAATCCTAGTGTGGCCAGAAGAATCATCTCCAAGGTGATTGAGGCCGCCAGGGCTAGAGAGGCTGCGAGAAAAGCCAGGGAGCTGAGTCGAAAAAAAGGAGCTCTGGAATCAGACGCCCTTCCTGGGAAATTGGCTGATTGTCAGGAAAGGGATCCTGCCCTCTGTGAAATTTTTATCGTTGAAGGAGACTCCGCAGGAGGATCTGCAAAACAGGGAAGGGATCGGACCTTTCAAGCCGTGCTTCCCCTTAAGGGAAAGATTCTCAATGTAGAGAAGGCACGGTTTGATAAAATGCTTGCAAGTGAAGAGATTCGTCTCCTGATTTCAGCCTTGGGGACCGGAATTGGCAAAGAGGATTATGATATCCACCGACTCCGTTACCACCGAATCATCATCATGACGGATGCGGATGTGGATGGATCACATATCCGAACATTGCTTTTAACCTTCTTTTACAGACATATGCCCGAAGTAATTGAGAGGGGACATCTCTATATTGCCCAGCCCCCTCTCTTTAAAGTGACAGAAGGAAAGAGTGAGACTTATATCAAAGACGAGAAGGCCTTCAATCAATACCTCATGAACCGAGCACTTCATAAAAGTGAGGTGGTCATCCAGTCAACGAATAAAAAATTGACGGAGAAGAGGCTCACTCTCCTCTTAGAAAAAATCTTCCTCTATGATGAATTATTGCAGAGGCTTCATAAAAAGGGGACCTCCTATTCCCTTCTTAAGTTCCTCGTTCAGAATGAGGTGAAAGAGAAAAGCCTATTCGAAGAAAAAGAGAAAATGGCTGATCTTCAAAAGCGTCTCAGGAAGATCGGATTTGAGGTCTATGATCTTTTTTGGGATGAGGAACATAATCTTTATGGTTTTGAAGTCCAAGAGTCGAATGGAAAAGACATCAGGAGCCGAGTGCATTGGGGACTCGTCTCCTCGGTAGAGTATCGTCAACTTTATCAGGTTAAGAAAGAGATTCAAGAGTTGGGGCCTCCTCCCTATATTTTAGTAGAAAAGGGCAAGGAGGTACCCATCGATCAAGAAGAAGGGCTTCTCCAATCCTTAAATCAATTGGGGAGGGAGGGTCTCAGTATTCAGAGGTATAAAGGATTGGGAGAAATGAATCCTGAACAACTCTGGGAAACGACCATGAATCCTGCTACCCGGACGCTGCTCAAGGTGAAGGTGGAGGATGCCATTGAGGCAGATGAGATCTTCAGTATCCTAATGGGCGATGAGGTTGAGCAGAGGCGCCAATTCATCGAGGAGAATGCCCTCTTTGTCCAGAGGCTGGATATTTAGGAGTTCCCTCAAAATATGCTCATTGTGGGATTGACGGGTGGAGTCGCCAGCGGAAAGACGGTGGTCTCAAAGGTCTTTAGAGAAGAAGGGGCTTGGATCATTGATTTAGATCAAGTAGCCAGAGAGATGGTTCAACCCCACCGACCTGCCTATCGTGATCTCATTAAAGCCTTTGGAAGAGAGATCCTCTGCAAGGATGGACAGATTGATCGCAAGAGGTTGGCCTCAATGGTCTTTACGAACCCCAAACAGAGAGCCCTTCTTAATCAGATCCTTCATCCTCGCATCAAGGGTGAGATGGATCGGAGAATCAAGGCAATCGGTCAAAGAGATCCTGAGGCCATCATTGTGATCGATGCGCCGCTCCTCATTGAACGAGGGGAGCAACATGATGTGGATCAATTGGTTGTCGTCACTTCCTCCAAGAAGCAACAGATTCAAAGGTTGATGAGACGGGATGGGGCCAGTGAGAAAGATGCCTTAATGAGGATTTCGTCCCAAATCCCTCTTAAGGAAAAGGCAAGATGGGCCGATTTTGTTATTCGAAATAATGGATCCCTTAAGGAGACCAGGAAGAGGGCAAAGGAAATTTTTAAAAAATTAAAAGGGATGATCCCTCAGACCGCCGATCTCAGGGAGACTGCGATCAAAAAGAGATATCCGAGGAAAAGGATCACCCTTAGGGAGGATAATCAACGATGAACATTAAGGATTTGAAGAGGTTAAAAATTAATGAACTCTATAAAATTGCCAAGGAGCTCAATGTAGAAGGGGCAAGTGGAATGAGAAAACAAGAATTAATCTTTGCCATTCTTCAAGCCCAGACCGAAAAGAATGGTCTAATCTTTGGAGAAGGGGTATTAGAAATTCTCCCTGATGGATTCGGTTTCTTAAGAGCTCCTGACTATAATTATCTTCCCGGGCCGGATGATATCTATATTTCCCCCTCCCAGATCCGAAGATTCAACCTTCGAACAGGAGATACCGTTTCAGGTCAGATCCGACCTCCAAAGGATACCGAACGTTACTTTGCGATGCTGAAAGTGGAATTGGTCAATTATGAAGACCCAGAGGTGGCCAGAGATAAGATCCTGTTTGACAACCTTACGCCGCTCTATCCCCAGGAGAAGATTCATTTAGAAGTTCCTAATGATTCGAATAATTACTCAGCAAGGGTCATGGATCTCCTCACCCCTATTGGAAAGGGGCAGAGGGGACTGATTGTCGCAGCTCCAAGAACTGGAAAGACCATGCTCCTTCAGACGATCGCCCATAGTATCACGATCAATCACAAAGAGATCACATTGATCGTCCTTCTGATTGATGAGCGACCTGAGGAGGTGACGGATATGGAGCGATCAGTGGATGCAGAGGTCATCAGTTCGACCTTTGATGAACCTGCCTCACGTCATGTCCAAGTGGCAGAAATGGTCCTTGAAAAGGCCAAGCGATTGGTAGAACATCAGAGAGATGTGGTCATATTGCTTGATAGCATTACCCGATTGGCTAGGGCCTATAATACAGTAGTCCCTCCCAGCGGCAAGGTCCTTTCAGGGGGGATTGATGCCAATGCCCTTCAACGCCCCAAGAGGTTTTTTGGGGCGGCCAGAAATATTGAGGAGGGGGGAAGCTTGACCATTATTGGGACGGCTTTGGTGGATACGGGAAGTCGAATGGATGAGGTCATCTTCGAGGAATTCAAAGGGACAGGAAATATGGAGATCAATTTAGATCGACGTTTAGTGGATCGGAGGGTCTTTCCCTCCATCGATATTCAACGCTCGGGTACTCGAAAAGAAGAATTGTTGATCGATAAGAACGATCTCAATCGTATCTGGCTTTTAAGAAAGGTTTTACAACCCATGAACACGGTGGAGAGTATGGAATTTCTGTTGGAGAAGATGCAGGCCACCAAAACCAATCGGGAATTTCTTGATTCGATGAACCAATAACTTTTTTTAAATCTCCATGCTCCATCCAAAAAGAGATTGAAAATTTGGGGAAAATCAGTCATATTATGTTGTGGAGGAACTTGAATGAAAAAAGACATTCATCCAAAAATTTTTGATACCTTGATTAAATGTGCCTGTGGAGCCACCTTTGAGACCAAGAGTACGGAAAAGGAGATCCATGTCGAGATCTGTTCTAATTGCCATCCTTTCTTTACAGGAAAGCAGAAATTCTTAGATAGTGCAGGAAGGATTGAAAGATTTCAGAAGAAATATGGAAAAAAAGAGGATCAGAAAGAATAATGGGGCTACCCCCCTCTGCTCCGATTCGTCTGGAACCATGACGATTGGTCTCTCCTCTTCTTCATTGGATCAAACTTTATTGAACACCCGTTTGGATCTTTTTAACCACTTTTTAACAAACCATCAGCATTAGTCCCCCTTTCAAATATAAAAATACCTTTTCAAGAGAATGAGAGTTTCAGTCTCTCCTTATGAGGTTTTCAATGAAATTTTTAAAAAAAGATGATAGAAAGAAAAAATTCTGTTCTAACCCTAAAGGGAATCGTCCGCGGGTTGGAGGACAGGCGGTCATTGAAGGGGTGATGATGAGGTCTCCAAATTCCATGGCCATTGCTGTACGAAAACCTGATGGGGAGATCGTGGTCAAAAGAGAGAGGTTGGATTTTTTTTCTGAACAGAGGGTTTTTGCAAAGCTACCTCTGTTCAGAGGGGTGATCAATCTTATCTCTGCCTTGATTTTAGGGGTAAAGGCTCTCAACTTTTCAGCCAACCAATCTCTTGAGGGAGAAAAGGAGATGGATGCCTGGACGCTGGGAATCACTTTTATCTTAGCCCTTTGTTTTGGCATTCTCCTCTTCTTTTTAATCCCTCTCTTTTTAACGAAATGGTTACGATTCGTCATTCCCATGGTTTCCAACAGCGGACTTTTCTTTAATTTAATGGATGGAATCATTCGCCTTCTTTTCTTCTTGAGTTACCTATGGGTGATCTCCCGATTTAAAGAGATTCGGAGAATCTTTCAATATCATGGAGCTGAACATAAGTCGATCTTTGCCTTCGAGGCTGGGGAGGCTTTGGTTGCGGGTCGGGTAAAAAGATTTAGTCATCTCCACCCCCGATGCGGGACGAGCTTCCTTCTCATCGTGATGGTGGTCAGCATTTTAATCTTTGCTCTTATCCCAAACCAAGCCCCCTTTGAATATAAAGTGGCTTCTCGAGTCGTCTTTATTCCCTTGATTGCCGGAGTGGCTTATGAGATCATTCGGTTTCTCGATCAAAAGAGAGAGAGTAAGGGAATGCAATATTTCATCCGACCCGGGCTTTGGCTCCAGAAGATGACCGCTCGGGAACCCTCAGAGGATCAGATTGAGGTAGCCCTTCGGGCCCTTCAAGCAGTCCTGGATTTGGAAGGATATCAAAAATAAAAATCATCCACCCATTTTTAACAGATGGGGCTTTATAAATTCATTGAGGTGAAGGATGTTTGAAAAGTTAGAAGAGATCGAACGTCAATACGAAACGCTGACGCATCTACTGGGTCAACCTGAATTAATCCTTAAGCAGGAGGAGTTCCAAAAAAAGGCAAAGGAGTATGCGGAACTGGGAAAGGTCGTTGAACTCTACCGAAAGCTTAAAAAAGTGGAAGAAGAGATCAGGGGGAGACACCGTCTCCTTGATGAAGAGTATGAGTAGATGAAACGGTTGGCCAAGGAGGAGCTCCACCGTTTGTCCCAAGAGAAGGAAAGGGTTGAAGGGGAATTGAGAATGGCCCTGCTTCCGAAAGATCCAAACGATGAGAAGAACATCTTACTCGAAATCAGGGCAGGAACAGGAGGAGAGGAGGCTGGACTTTTTGCAAGCGATCTTTTCAGGATGTACTCTAAGTTTGCCGAAAAGAAAGGATGGCGAATGGAGATTTTGAGCCGCCATTATACAGGCGTGGGAGGGTTCAAAGAGATCATTGCCCTGATTGAAGGGAAGGGGGTATATAGCCAACTGAAATTTGAAAGTGGGGTCCATCGAGTACAAAGGATTCCTCTTACAGAATCTCAAGGCAGAATCCATACCTCCACGGTTACAGTGGCCATTCTTCCTGAGGCTGAGGAGATCGATATTCAGATTGATCCCAATGATCTTAGAATTGATATCTTCAGATCTTCTGGGCCTGGTGGGCAGAGTGTCAATACCACAGATTCAGCCGTTCGGATCACCCACCTCCCTACCGGGATAGTCGTCTCCTGCCAGGATGAGAAATCCCAGCATAAGAATAAGGCCAAGGCACTCAAAATCCTGAGGGCAAGGCTAATGGATAAGGCACAACAAGAGAAACAGATGGAGATTTCAGAAAGGCGAAGAAATCAGGTGGGAAGCGGGGAGCGAAGTGAACGCATCCGTACCTATAATTTCCCTCAAGGGAGGGTAACCGATCACCGGATTGGATTGACCCTGTATCGATTAGAATCGATCCTTGAGGGAGAATTAGATGAGATCATCAATGCATTAACAACCCATTACCAAACCGAGGCACTTAAAGGCAAGGTCTGGGGAGTAAGTGAAAACGGAAGGAATGGATAAGCGTTTATCAGATTGGAGGGGGAAGGGGGAGATGACAGGGATAGAAGCCCTCAATCAGTCTACCCTTCGTTTAAAAGAAAAAGGGATTGAAAATCCTCGATTGAATGCAGAGCTTTTATTGGCAAAGTCATTAAACCTCAGCAGGGAAGAGCTTTATAAAAATTTTCAAGAACCTCTTGAAGAGAAGAAAAGATTGATTCTCGAAAGCCTCATCCAGAGAAGGATTTCAGGTGAACCCCTTCAATATATTTTGGGAGGTCAAGAATTTTGGTCCATTGATCTGAAAGTAGATCCTCGTGTTCTTATCCCTCGACCTGAGACAGAGCTTTTAGTAGAACAGAGCCTCTCGATTCTCAAACAAGAAACATTTAAAGGGGTCCCTTCAGTCCTCGAGATTGGGACAGGAAGCGGTGCCATTGCCATCGCCTTGGCTAAGGAGTTGAAGAAAATCTTTCTTGTAGCTACCGATGTTTCCCTGGAGGCCCTTGAACTCGCCAAGGAGAATATCCATGCAGCCGGCCTCAAGAGCCAGATCCAATTGATCAACGGAGATCTCTTTGCCCCTATTTCCTTTTTTAAAGGAGAGGGCTTTTTTGATCTGATCGTTTCGAATCCTCCCTATATTCGCCGAATCGATCTTCCATCTTTGGCCAAGGAGATAAAGGACTATGAACCTCTCATTGCATTGGATGGAGGACCAGATGGATTAGATTTTTATCGGAAGATCATCTCCCAAGCCCCTCATTACCTCAGAGGGGGAGGGTGGCTTCTTTTAGAAATCGGGCAAGGGCAGAGTGACAAAGTGAGGGAATTGATAAGGAAAGAAAACCATTTTCTTAAATCTGAAGTCCTCTTAGACCTTTCTGGAATAGAAAGGGTGGTAAAGGCTCAGAGGGGGTCGCCCAGAAAATCAAGAGAATGGGAAGGAGAGGAGGTCCTTTCCATGAAGGATTTGGAGATTTAATATGGATAAAATTATCATCCAAGGTGGGGAAAGACTGATAGGGGAAGTAGAGGTAAGCGGTTCAAAGAATGCTGCCCTTCCGATCTTTGCCTCCTCTATCTTAACCGAGGGAGATAACTATATTTATAATGTCCCAAATCTAAGAGATGTTCAGACCATTATTCAAGTCCTTAAGAATCTCGGAGTAAAAATCTCTAAGGAGGATGATCATTATCGAATTAATGCCTCAGATATTTCCAATGTAGAGGCCCCTTATGAATTAGTCAAGACCATGAGGGCATCTATTCTCGTCTTAGGCCCATTGATCGCTCGCAAGAAGAAGGCCATCGTCTCCCTTCCAGGAGGATGTGCCATCGGTGCAAGGCCCATCAATCTTCACCTCATGGGACTTGAGGCCATGGGGGCCAAGATAGAGCTTCGTCATGGATATATTATGGCAGAAGCAGATAAGTTAAAAGGAGCGACCATCTCTTTTGACACCGTTACCGTAACAGGGACCGAAAATCTCATGATGGCGGCTACCCTTGCCAAAGGCAAGACGGTGTTACAGAATGCCGCCCTGGAGCCGGAGGTCGTAGATTTAGCCCATGCCCTAAATAAAATGGGTGCAAAGATTCAAGGAGCAGGGACCAGTTTGATTGAGATTGAAGGAGTAGATTCGCTCCATTCTGCCGAACATACCATCATTCCGGATCGGATAGAAGCCGGAACTTTAATGGTGGCAGCAGGATTGACACAAGGGAATATCAGGATTCGTAATTGTCCTCTATCGGAGATGGAGATGGTGGTCCACAAGCTCAGGGAGTCAGGAATGGAGATTGAACCCGATGGGGAGGCAGTAAGGGCGGTGGGGACGAAGAGAATCAGGAGTGTGGATATCAAGACCCAACCCTATCCAGGTTTTCCAACGGATATGCAGGCACAATTTATGGTGTTGATGTGCTTGGCAAGGGGATTGAGTGTCATTTCCGAGACCATTTTCGAAAATCGTTTCATCCATGTGAGCGAGCTCAGAAGAATGGGCGCAGATATTCGGATCCAGGGGGATTCTGCCATTATCCAGGGAGTTGAAAGTTTAAGCGGGGCTCCGGTGATGGCTTCAGATTTAAGAGCCAGTGCATCACTGATCTTAGCAGGGCTTGCAGCAGAGGGTTTAACCGAAGTCTCACGGGTCTACCACTTAGATCGGGGATATGAGGGCCTCGATCACAAGATGGCCAAACTGGGGGCCAAGATTAAGAGAGTGAAAGAGGGGAATGGAGGGTTGGGATGAGGATTCTTCATTCTGGAGAAAGAGAATTTATGCAATTCATCTCGGAGGTGGAACGAAGGCTCACTCGGGATTCATTCTATCTGGAAAAGAGGGTTCGTTCTATTATTGAAGAGGTGAGGAGACGTGGGGATCAATCCCTCCTCCATTACACTCAGATGTTTGATCAAATCCATCTTTCCATTCGTCAACTTCAGGTCGAAAGGAGGGAGATTCGAGAGGCCTATCAAAAGATCCCTCAGGGTTTTTTAAAAACCTTAAAAAAGGCAACCCGTCGAATTAGAAAATTTCATCAACGTTTAAACCCAAAAGTACCCTCTTCCATAAAGGAAGAAGAGGATGGAATTTGTCTTGAACAATTGAGGAGGCCCTTAGAGAAGGTAGGGATCTATGTCCCTGGAGGAAAGGCCTCTTATCCCTCCACGGTGCTCATGGCTGCCATTCCTGCCAAAGTCGCTGGGGTTCCAGAGGTTCTTATGGTCACCCCTCCTCAAAAGGAGGGGATCAATCCTGCGGTCCTGGTTGCGGCAGATTTATCAGGGGTGGATCGAATCTATCGAGTGGGAGGGGTTCAGGCCATTGCCGCGCTTGCCTATGGTACAGAGTCGATTCCCAAGGTGGATAAGATTGTTGGACCTGGAAATCAATATGTGGCCATGGCTAAACGGTTGGTTTATGGTGAAGTGGATATCGATATGATCGCCGGGCCCAGCGAAATTGTCATTGTCTCTGATGGGAACACTCCCCCTTCTTTTATAGCAGCTGATTTGATCTCACAGGCTGAGCATGATGAGAGGGCGATGGCCATTCTCATCACTCCTTTCGAAGCCTTTGCCAAAGAAGTAAATCGGGAAGTGGATCGGCAGCTCGCCCTCTTAAAGCGGGGAAGCATTGCCTCTTCCAGCCTTCGTCAAAGAGGGGCCTTGCTCATTGTAAAGGATATAGATGAGGCATTGTGTTGGGTGAATCGGATCGCTCCAGAACACTTGGAACTTGCTATCTCGAGACCACGCTCTGTGTTGAGAAAGGTGAAGCATGCAGGTGCCGTCTTTCTTGGAGATCATACCCCAGAGGCGGTTGGGGATTATATGGCTGGTCCTGATCATATCCTTCCTACTGCAGGAGCTGCCCGATTTGCTTCCTCCTTGGGACCAGAGGATTTTTTTAGAAGGATGAATCTGATTTCCTTTACTCCAAAGGCATTGAAACGTTTTGAAAAGGATATCAAGATATTTACAGAGTGGGAAGGATTGGAAGGCCATTATCGTTCTGTTCAGATCAGAATGAAAAGCCCTTAACTATTGGGTTGATTACAAGACAAGGAGAAAGGATGAAGGGTGATCGAAAGGCAGAGGTGAGGCGAAAGACCAAAGAGACCGATATTCTTCTCCAACTGAATTTGGATGGATCGGGGAAATATTCCATTGCAACAGGAATTCCTTTTTTCGATCATATGCTCAGCCTGTTGGCATATCATAGCAACTCAGACCTTAAGCTCAAGGCAGAGGGTGATATCAGTGTGGATGCCCATCACACCGTGGAGGATGTAGGCATCTGCCTGGGAGATGCGATTAGAAAGGCAATCGGAGAGGCGAGGGGGATCAGGAGATATGGGATGGCCATGATCCCGATGGATGAGACCCTGGTCTCTGTGGCCATGGACCTTTCGATGAGACCCTGTCTGGTCTTCCGCATGAAGTTGAGGAGATCGAGGATCGGAAACTTCGACCTCGAGCTGGTGGAGGAGTTTTTCAGGGCCCTTTGCAATCATGCCGGGATCACGCTCCACATCAATCTCGTTTACGGAAGGAACAGCCATCATATGATTGAAGCCATTTTCAAAGGGGTTGGAAGGGCGATAAGGGAGGCCGTATCTCTCGATCCAAGGAATTCACGGGTTCCATCCACTAAGGGAATGCTTTGAAGAACGCTTAGCGCCTGGAGCATAGAGCATAGCGATATGAAATTACCCGGATTCGAGAAAAAGGTTTGCTTGAGATGAGGATTTGGAATCTCTGTTTTGTAGGTCTAAACGCGATGCATGTTACCCTATGCTCTTTGTAGGTATTGGATGGGTAAGATTGTAATCATTGACTACGGGATGGGAAATCTCAGGAGTGTCCAGAAGGGATTCGAGCGGGTTGGATATGGAGCAAAATTGACCCGAAGTCGAAAAGAGATCGAAAGGGCTTCAGCCATTGTCCTACCTGGAGTAGGGGCCTTTAAGGATTGTATGGACAATTTAGAAAAGTACGGGCTTATTGAACCTCTCCTTCGATCCATCCGAGAAGGAAAACCCTATTTGGGAATCTGCCTCGGCCTCCAGATCCTTTTCTCTAAAAGTGAGGAATTTGGATCCCATCAGGGATTGGATCTGATTAAAGGGAGGGTGGTGAGATTCAAACCTGACTCAGGCCATAAGGTTCCCCATATGGGTTGGAATACCATTGAGAAAAAGTTAGAATCTCCTATGCTTCAAGGCATAGAAAGTGGAGATTTCTTTTATTTTGTCCATTCTTATTACGTCGTTTTAGAAGAGACCCAGTGGATCTCAACCTCTACTACCTATGGGATCTCATTTGCTTCAAGCATTTGGAAAGAGAACCTCTTTGCCACCCAATTCCATCCTGAAAAGAGTCAGCAGAAGGGGTTAAGGATACTGGAAAACTTTGCAAGATCTATCTAAAATCCATAAGAAGGGATAAGGGGTCATCGGTAAAAGGAGTCAGAAATGAACGAGGTCAGGGTTGGAGAGATTCGAATTGGGAAGGGAAATCCTTTGGTTTTGATTGCAGGTCCGTGTGTCTTAGAGAGGGAAACCCTTACCTTTGAGATTGCGTATAGATTGAAGGAGATCTGTGAGAGATTAGAAATTCCCTTCATCTTTAAAGCCTCTTATGAGAAAGATAACAGGGGGTCAGAGAAATCTTATAAAGGTCCGGGTCTTGAGCAGGGGTTAGAAATCCTTTTAAAGGTGAAAGAGAAGGTGGGGGTTTATGTTCTCTCGGATGTACATCGCATAGAAGATGTGGATCAGGCCAAGGAGGTTTTAGATATCATTCAGGTTCCTGCCTTTCTGTGTCAACAGACGAGCCTCCTTCTTAAAGTAGGAGGGGCGGGGAAGGTAGTCAACATCAAGAAGGGGCAGTTTGTGGCACCTGAAAATATGGCAGGCGCAGTGAAAAAGGTTTACAGCACAGGAAATCGTCAAGTCCTACTGACGGAAAGAGGTACGTGTTTTGGCTATAATAAATTAATCTCGGACTTCTGTTCTATCCCGATCATGCAGGAGATTGGTTGTCCTGTGATCTTTGATGCTACGCATGTCGTTCGAAATTATGGAATCCCGAGTGAGGACCCAAGAGGAGGAAGCCCACAATTTGTTCCCTATCTCATCCGTGCGGCTTCAGCGGTAGGTTGCAATGGTCTCTTTCTTGAAACCCATCCCCAACCGAGTCAGGCTCTCTGTGATGCCTCAAGTATGATTCCTCTCCAAGAGATAGAGAATCTGCTAAGACAGAGTAAGGCTATCCATGAGATGGTAAGGAGTTGGGGGGTTGTCTAATCTTCGAATATGGAAGATGTAAAGAGTAAGTATCCGAAATACGAGAGGAGGTTCCATGAAGATTTTTATTGACACAGCGAATCTAAAAGAGATTCAAAAGGCGATGGATCTTGGTTTGGTGGATGGGGTGACAACGAATCCAACCCTTCTGGCAAAAGAGGGGGAGGATACAGAGACCTTGATCAGGAAGATATCGAAAACCATCAGGGGCCCTGTGAATGTGGAGGTCACTGGAACCACGAGCGAGGAGATGGTAAAGGAAGCAAGGATCATGGCCACCTGGGGAGAGGAGATCGTCATTAAGATTCCGATTAATTCGGAAGGGTTAAGAACAGTCAAAATCTTGTCTTCCGAAGGGATTCGAACGAATGTAACCCTCATTTTCTCTGCCGGTCAGGCCATCCTGGCTGCCAAAGCCGGAGCTACCTATATCTGTCCTTTTTTAGGAAGGCTGGATGATATTAGCTTCAATGGAATGGAGTTGATTCGTCAGATCAGAGCTATCTATTCTTCCTATCCTCATATTGAAACTCGGATTATTGTGGCAAGCGTTAGGAATCCCATTCATGTCATTGAGGCCGGTATGTTAGGGGCAGAAATTGTAACCATTCCTCCAGCCATTATTGATCAGATGATGAGACATCCCTTAACCGATAAAGGGATTGTCCAATTCTTAGAGGATGCCAGAAGGATTGGAGTAAAAAGTTGAAGAAGCGAGATTGGATAGATAGGAAAGGCTTTAAATGGATAGGCTTTTTGTTCTTTATAATCTTTGGATTATCTCTTTCATCAATTTCTCAAGGAGATTCAGGCATTAAGCCCAGACTGGGGATTATTCCCTTCCAATCCATCAAGAGAATGGCCCATCCCACAAAAGGAGTGGTGACCTGTCCCCTTTGTAAGGGGATCTATAAACATGGGGAAGTGATTCCAGGTGCAGAGAAGGTCTTGACTCAAATCTTCTATACCAAGATAGAGGCTCTTGGAGAATTTAATGTCCTTCCTTTGGAAAAGGTAGAGGAGATACTCACTCCATCATTAAGAAATCAGATCGAGATAGATCCCTTCCTTTCTGTCCAACAGATTGGGAAGGATTTAGAAATCGATTTTATATTCATCGGATTTCTCTTCCGTTTTGAGGAAAGGATTGGGTCTTCTATTGGTGTAGAAAAACCTGCCTCGGTTGGCTTCGATGTTCATCTTTTTCGTTTGAGGGATGGAAAGATGATTTGGATAGGAAAGTTTGAAGAGACCCAGAGGCCACTCAGTGAGAACCTTCTTAAAATAGGCTCCTTTTTTAGAAGAAAGGCTTCATGGCTTACCGCAGAAGAACTCTCCGGTGTAGGGATGGATGAGATGTTAAGCAAGCTTCCAGGGCTTAAAGAGTTGGAGGAGAAGCCTTGATTGTGATCCCTGCCATAGACTTGAAGGATGGAAGATGTGTAAGGCTTTCCCAAGGGAGGATGGATCAGGAATCGATCTATTCAGAGGATCCGATTGGAATGGCAAGGAAATGGGAGTCGAAAGGGGCTGAGAGACTCCATGTGGTCGATCTCAACGGAGCAGTCAATGGGAGACCCTTTCATAGGTTGCTGATCGAAGAGATCACCAAATCCATAAAGATTCCGATAGAGGTAGGAGGAGGGATTCGGGATTTGGAGACCGTTGAAGAATATCTCGCCTCTGGAGTGAGATGGGTCATCCTGGGCACGGCAGCCCTTTCGAATCGCCCTCTGATTGAAGAGGCCTGCCGCCGCTTTCCCAAAAGGGTGATCCTCGGGATCGATTCCAAGAGAGGAAAGGTTGCGATTCGAGGCTGGAACGAAGTGATTTCATTGGAGGCAATCCAGATGGCAAAGCAATTTGAAGGGGCTGGCCTCTCAGCCATTATCTTTACAGATATTGAACGGGATGGGATGGGGACAGGTCTTAACTTCGAGGAGATCAAAGCTATGGCCCGGGCAACTTCGATTCCGGTCATTGCCTCAGGAGGAATATCCCGAATCGAAGAGATTGAGCGCCTGAGGGAGTTGGAACCGGATGGGGTAATCGGCATCATTGTGGGCCGGGCTCTCTACACAGGGAAGATCGATCTGGGAGAGGCCATCCGTTTAACAAGGAAGGACGGAGAGACAGGAAGAGGGCGTGAAAGGGAGAAGAAATAGATGCTGGCCAAACGAATTATTCCTTGTCTCGATGTGAAGAGTGGAAGGGTTGTAAAAGGGACTCAATTTGTTAATCTAAGAGATGCTGGGGATCCTGTGGAGAATGCCAGATTTTATGATGAACAGGGAGCCGATGAAATTGCCTTTTTAGATATCACGGCCTCGTATGAGGAAAGGGATATCCTCATTGATATTGTTCGAAGAACGGCAGAGGAGATCTTCATCCCTCTCACCGTGGGAGGGGGAGTAAGAGATTTAGAAGATATTCGGAAGCTTCTTAAGGCAGGGGCAGATAAAGTTTCAATCAATACAGCAGCAGTTAAAGATCTCCATTTTGTTGAGAGGGCCACCAAACGTTTTGGTAGTCAGTGTATTGTCATCGCGATTGATGCAAAGAGAAGAGGGGAGAGCTGGGAAGTTTTCACCCATGGGGGAAGGGTGCCTACCGGGATCGATGCCGTGGTTTGGGCGAAGAGGGTAGAGGAGATGGGTGCAGGGGAGATCCTATTGACGAGCATGGATCGGGATGGGACCAAAGATGGGTATGATATTGATTTAACACGAACCATTTCAGAATGTGTAAGAATTCCTGTCATTGCCTCAGGCGGTGTTGGCACCCTTGAACATCTTTATGAAGGGTTGGTATTAGGAAAAGCAGATGCGGTCCTTGCCGCTTCCATTTTCCATTATCGAGAATATTCCATTGCTCAGGTGAAGTCCTTCCTGAGAGAGAAAGGGGTTGTCGTTCGGTTATAAATCTCTGAACTTAACCATCCAAAAAAGAATGAAACCATTCATCCTCTTTATGGCTACCGGCTTTGGAGTGGGCTACTCTCCAATCGTTCCAGGGTCATTGGGCTCTCTCTTGTCTATCCCAATCTATTACTTTCTTTCAAATCTTTCATCTCCAATCTATGAGATCACCCTCCTTAGTTATTTTTTTCTCTCCATATGGATATCCGATAATGCAGAGAGGATTTTAGGTAACAAAGATGATCGGAGGATTGTCATCGATGAAATGGTGGGTTACCATTTCTCCATGCTCTGGGTTTCTAAAACACTCTTATTTATCCTGATCGGTTTTTTTCTCTTTCGTCTTTTTGATATTCTTAAACCCTTTCCCATCCGACATCTGGAGAGAAGATTGAAAGGAGGAATAGGAGTGGTATTAGACGATGTGATCGCAGGGATTTATGCGAATCTCCTTGTCCATCTCATACAGAGGGTAATGGAATGAAGATTGAAAAGGCCATTGGAGAATGTTTGAGAGGGAAGGGATGGACCCTTTCTGTGGCGGAATCCTGTACAGGGGGCTTGATTTGTGATCGCCTTACCAATGTCCCAGGAAGTTCTGACTACTTTATGGGTGGAATGGTGAACTATAGCAATGAATCTAAGATTAAGCATTTAGGTATTCCAAAACAAGATATCAAGGTCTATGGAGCAGTAAGTTCTCATATTGCAAAGAAGATGGCCCAAGGGGTTCGAAGGGCCTTTGAAACGGATTTTGGACTATCCACAACAGGAGTGGCCGGCCCCACAGGCGGGACAAAACGGAGTCCAATTGGAAGAGTCTTCATGGCTTTAACTGATGGAAGAAGAACATGGGTCCAGAAAGAGGATTTTAAAGGGAGTCGGAGAGAGATCAAGAAACAGGCCGTAGAAAGAAGCCTCAAGTTACTCTATGAGACACTGATCAATCGGAGTCGTAATTCATCTAAAATATAGGTCAGATAAAAAGAGAACTTT
This sequence comes from Deltaproteobacteria bacterium, assembly GCA_037441725.1. GTDB lineage: Bacteria > Desulfobacterota > BSN033 > BSN033 > UBA1163 > JBBIRT01. Next base: position 22,452 of record JBBIRT010000048.1, read on the forward strand.
AAAGAGGGATTTAAAAGGGTTTGAAGCCCTACCTCCCCAGTCATTTAAAGACCTTGTTATGCATCACTGAAGTGGGGAACCCGATTAGAATCAGGCAGGAATATCTCCGAAAATTTTATAAAGCGGAGCACTTCAAAAATAGCTTGGTAAAAGTTATATCCTCCAACAAATCATTGCCTTTCATTACCTAAGGAATTCTGT
>JBBIRT010000049.1:0-12609 GCA_037441725.1 Deltaproteobacteria bacterium
GGTTACCCATAAATTAAACGCTTGCATTCAAAAGTTTTGGAATGACACCTCTCCATTCATTCTTGGAAGTCTTTCAGAGCTCTCATGAATATCTCTTGACAATTATATGAAAACAGATAAAATTTCTTAAATTTAATTAAGACTTAATTTCAGTAACATAGGGTCGTTTATAGAGGATGGAGTATCCTTATCACATCTATCAATTATAAAAATCACTCAATTTAGGTTGGAGGAAATCCTTTTGAGGGTTTTAGTCACAGGAGGAAATGGATTTATTGGGAGTCACTTAGTGGAGGCACTTCTCCATAATGGAGTGGAGGTTCGCTGTCTTCTCCGTAAGACGAGTGATCAAAAATGGCTAAAAGGTCTTCCTATCGAGGTGATTTATGGGGATTGTAGGGATAAAAATTCTTTAGAAGAGGTGGTGAAGGGAGTTGATCAGGTTTTTCACTTGGCGGGGGTGACAAAAGCAATCCATGATAAAACCTACTTTGAAGTGAACGCTCAAGGTACAGAGAATTTAATCCTTGCTTGTCTTGAAAATAATCCTCATATCACGAAATTTGTTTATCTCTCAAGTCAAGCTGCAGCCGGTCCTTGCCTGAAAGGAGACAAAATGCGAGAATCTGATCCATGTACCCCCATTTCCGTTTATGGTCAAAGTAAACGAAAGGGTGAGGAACTGGCCTTATCCCATGCCAGCCACCTTCCTATCCTTATCTTAAGGCCCTGTGCTGTCTATGGTCCGAGAGAAAGGGATATATATCAATTTTTTAAACTCCTTTCAAAAGGGATTAAACTCTCCCTTTCAGGGATGGAACAACGGGTCAGTTTATGTTATGTGGAAGATATCATCCAGGCAATCCTACTGGCAAGTCAGTCCAAACAACCCAGTGGGGAAATATTTTTTCTCTCCGATGGTCAAGCGTATTGTCTTGATGAAATAGGGGAGATTTTGGCCAAAGTGATAGGGACGAACCCTTATTCCATTCACCTCCCGGAGTGGACCATGAAGAAAATGGCCTCCTTTTCAGAATGGATTTCAAAAATTTCAAAGAAGCCTTCTCCCTTAAATCGTGGGAAAATGGAAGAGATCCTCCAAAAGAATTGGGTCTGTGATATCACGAAGGCTAAAACCGGCTTGGGTTTCGAGCCCCATATCTCCCTTGAACAAGGTGCAAAACTAACTTATGAATGGTATAAAAAAGAGAATTGGTTATAGCAATGAGGAGGTCCAATGGATATCTTTGAAAAATGTATCAAGATTCATGGCCAGACCGAGGAACTGAAAGCAAGTGGTCATTATTTCTTTTTTAGAAAACTCGAATCCCCCCAGGATTCAGAGGTTGTGGTCAATGGGAAACGCGTGATTATGATTGGTTCTAATAATTATCTCGGCCTTACAACCCATCCACGAGTAAAGGAAGCAGCGATAAAAGCCATTGAAAAATTCGGGAGTGGTTGTGCAGGCTCACGGTTTCTCAATGGAACCCTTGAAATCCATGAAGAATTGGAGACAAAGTTAGCCCGGTTCTTTCGAAAGGAAGCAGCCCTTGTCTTTGCAACAGGTTACCAAACAAACCTGGGAACGATCTCCGCCCTCTTGGGAAGAAACGATGTAGCCATCATTGATAAATACAACCATGCAAGTATCATTGATGGATGCCGCCTCTCCTTTGGAAAAGTAAAAAAATATCGCCATAATGATATGAAGGATCTGGAACGGGTCCTTGAAACAACTAAGGAAAAGGGTAAATTGATCATCGTGGATGGGATCTTCAGTATGGAGGGAGACATTGCGGATCTTCCCACCATTGTTAGGTTAGCAAAGACCTATGGGGCAAGGATTATGGTCGATGATGCCCATGCGGTTGGGGTCTTGGGAGAGGGTGGAAGGGGAACAGCAGAACATTTTCACCTCGAAGATCAGGTGGACCTGATCATGGGGACCTACAGCAAATCCCTTGCCGGGATTGGAGGGTTTGTTGCAGGAGCCACGGAGGTGATCGATTTTATCAAACATATTAGCCGTTCGATGATCTTCAGCGCCAGTCTTCCACCTGCCCTGGTGGCCTCTGTCAGCACAGCCCTGGACATTATTGAAGAACAGCCACACCTAAGAACCCAGCTCTGGAAAAATACTCATAAGATGCTGAAAAGCTATAAAGAAATGGGATTTGATACTGGAACCAGTGAAACTCCGATCATTCCGATTATCATCGGAGACCATAGGAAGGTTTACGAGATGTGCAAACTCCTCTTTGATCATGGGGTATTCGTCAATCCCGTGATTAGTCCAGCGGTGCCTCCCGGGAGGGAACTGCTCAGAACAAGTTATATGGCCACCCATACAGATGAGCAATTAGATAAGGTCCTGTCTGCTTTTGAAAAGGTAGGGAAACAATTATGTCTGATTTGATGGGAAAGCCTCTTTTCCAAGTGGAGGAAGTCAAAAGTCAAAAAGACCTAATGAATTTTATCCGCCTTCCATGGGAAATCTATCGGGGGGATCCGTATTGGGTTCCCCCTCTCATTAAAGATCAACTTCACAAATTTAGTACGGAGCATCCATTCCGATCCCATTCTGAGATGATCCTTCTCCTGGCTCATCAAAGTGGGAAATTAGTAGGAAGGATTGCAGGAATCATTGATCACAACTACATTAAATTTCATAATGAGAGAGTGGGGTTCTTTGGATTCTTCGAATCCATTTCGGATCCAAGGGTAGCAGAAATACTCCTCTCAGAGGTTGCAAATTGGCTCAAGGGAAACGGGATGGAAAAAATGGCTGGGCCGATGAACCCCTCTACGAACGATGAATGTGGTCTGCTCGTTGATGGATTCGATTCCTCCCCTTGCCTGATGATGACCTATAATCCCTCCTATTATCCTTCACTTCTGGAACACTTTGGATTAAAGAAGAAGATGGATCTTTATGCCTATTTATTAGAAGATACCTCTTTCCTTCTTGACCGGCTGGAGCGTTTTACAGAGAGGTTGAAAAAGAAAGAACCTCAACTTCGTGTCCGAACGATTGACCTCCGGCATTTTGATGAGGAGTTAAAGATTGTCAAAGACATATACAATCAAGCCTGGAGCAGAAACTGGGGATTTGTGCCAATGACCGACGAAGAGATTAACCTAACCGCCAAGGAATTAAAACCCCTGGTCATCCCTGAACTGGTCCTCTTTGCCTATTTGGGAGAGGAACCGGTTGGCTTTTCCGTTACGATTCCAGATTATTATGCGGTTCTCAAACATCTAAATGGAAGGATTGGCCTCCTCGGAGCACTTAAGTTTCTCTATTATTCAAGGAAAATTAAAAAGGTCCGAGTGATGCTGCTCGGGGTGAAGCATGCCTTTCAAAAGAGAGGAGTGGAAGGACTTCTCTATGTTGAAACGTTTCGAAATGGAATTAAAAAGAAATACAAACAAGCAGAATGCTCTTGGATTCTCGAAAACAATGTGCTGATGCAACACGGAATTGAAGCGATGGGAGGGAAACGATACAAAACCTATCGAATCTATGAGATGCCAATCTAAGTAACTCTTCCAATCCACCATCGATAGAGTCGAGGGCCTCCGATCATGCAACCCAAAGCGAAGGCCATTCCAACGAAAAGATCAATCACATAGTGGTACCTTAAATAGATGGTAGAAAGGATGAGGGCGCAGATGATTGGTAAGAAGAGATAAAAGAGGAATCTTTCATAACGATGGGCTAAAAATAAGGCCATGAGAACCATCTGGGTATGACCACTGGGCAGGCAATCCCGTTTATTGTGTTCTAAGAAATTTAGTGCATCCCTGACAAAATCGGTAATGAAACTCCCTTCGAGAGGAACCGAATAGAGGTGGGTTAAGGTAAAACGGGGCCCGATGGCTGGAAAGAGGATGTAACCGATGAATGAAACATAGTAACCAAAGGCAAGGACAAAGACGGATTGATGGAAGGCAGTCATTCGATCTTTTAGATAGAGAACCGCAATGAAAATGACAGGAATAAAATAATAACTGATATAGGCAAGGGACATCAGGTCTGTAAACCAAGGAACGATCCATCGTTCCATCCATAAAGTGGGGTGAACCCCAAAAATAGAGAAATCGATCTGGATCAACAGAGGATCGATATCTGGCTGGAGATAATGGATTAAATCTCCAAGGGACTCATAGATGAGGACGACAAAGAGGATGGGTGAGAAATGATTCAATCCCATTCCTATCTTCCCCTTGGCCTTTAGATCTGACCATGTCTTCAAAACAAAGAGAAGTCCCAATAACATGGCATAACGAATGAGCAAAGAATGCCAGGATGGAATTTGGCCTTGGAAGATCAGGGTCAGAAGGATCAAACCAATTAAGAAAATAAGGGTCAATCCCTGGATAGGAGAAATTCTTTTCATCGGTGAAAAGTCTATATATATTAGATTGTGAAAAAAATCAAGAACCCTCATTATAAACATCCCCCCACTCATAGGGAAGGAGAGTGCTCATGCGATATTCTCACTATTTACTTCCTACATTAAAAGAAGTGCCTACCGAGGCAGAGGTCCCCAGCCACCAATTGATGCTGCGGGCAGGAATGATCCGAAAACTGGCCTCTGGAATCTACTCCTACCTGCCCATGGGTCTTCGATCTATAAGAAAAGTCGAGTCCATCATCCGCGAAGAGATGAACCGGGCAGGGGCCATAGAAGTCTTGCTTCCTTTTGTCCAACCATCAGAACTCTGGCAGGAAAGCCACCGTTGGGAAGAGTATGGAAGTGAGCTGGCAAGATTTAAAGATCGCCATCAAAGGGACTGCTGTTTGGGTCCTACCCATGAAGAGGTGATCACAGATATCGCCCGGAAAGAGATTCGATCCTATCGCCAGATGCCCCTCAACCTTTACCAGATCCAGACCAAATTCCGAGATGAAATCCGACCTCGCTTCGGGGTTATGCGGGCCCGTGAATTTATTATGAAGGATGCCTACAGTTTTGATGTTGATGAAAAGAGTGCGGATCGGAGTTACCAGAGGATGATGGAGGCCTACCAACGAATCTTCACCCGGTGTGGGTTAAAATTTCGGGCCGTGGAGGCAGAGACCGGTTTGATCGGAGGAACCTTCTCCCATGAATTTATGGTCCTGGCTGCTACTGGAGAAGAAACCATTGTAAGCTGCACCCAATGCTCCTATGCCGCTAATATTGAAAAGGCAGAGTTTAAAAGGAGAGTCGAAAAGGATCCCTCTCCTAAGAAAGAGGCTCAGAACCCCATCCAAGAGGTCTTAACTCCAGGGAAACGAACGGTTGAAGAAGTCACCCAATTTCTTCAGGTCTCACCCCAGAATTTAGTTAAAACCTTAATCTTTGATTCTGATAAAGGATGCCTTGCCGTTTTGATTCGTGGAGACCATGAGATCAGTGAAAAGAAGTTGAAATCCCTATGGGGAACCGAGAACCTTCAATTGGCCACCGAGGAAATGGTGGAAAGGATCACCCTATCCCCTAAAGGATTTGCTGGCCCCATCGGTCTTTCCATCCCTATTCTTGCAGATTTTGATATCCAGGGAATGGCGAATTTTGTCACCGGTGCAAATAAAAAAGATACCCATTTGATCAATGTAAATTTCAATCGTGATTTCCAGGTCTCCCAATTTGGAGATTTAAGGAAATTTGTTTCTGGAGACCGTTGTCCCCTCTGTGGAGGGGAGACCCAAACGGATAAGGGGATCGAAGTGGGTCATACCTTTAAATTGGGAACAAAATACAGTCACGCCATGGGAGCCACTTTTTTAGATGACCAGGGCAAAGAAAGAGAAATCGTGATGGGATGCTATGGAATTGGTGTAGGAAGGACAGTGGCAGCCGCCATTGAACAGTCCCATGATGAAAATGGGATTATCTTCCCAATGCCCATTGCTCCCTTTCAAGTCCTCATCCTTCCTGTGAACATCAAAATAGAAAGGTTGAGGGAGGTGGCAGAACAATTGTATCAATCCTTCTCCCAGAATGGGATTGAAGTCTTACTTGACGATCGTGAAGAAACCCCTGGAGTAAAATTTAAAGATGCTGATCTTATCGGAATCCCTCTCAGGTTAACCATTGGAGAAAAGAATCTGAAGAAAGGACTGCTCGAGATTAAAAAAAGGAAAACAGGAGAAGTTTTATTGGTTAAAAAGGAGGAGGTCCTTTCAAGGGTTAGAGAACTCATTGATCAGGAGATGAACGTCTAACCATGGAACCCATCCCTAAGGGAGAGATCGAAGGGAGGATCGAACGTCTCCAATCTCATTTGATAAAAGAGAAGGTGGATGCCTGTCTAATCATCCAAAATGTTGACCTCTTTTATTTTTCAGGGACGATTCAGCGAGGCTATCTTTTTATCCCGAGCGAAGGTGAACCTCTATTGATGGTTCAAAAAGATCTCCATCGGGCAGAGAAAGAATCTCCTTTAAGACATATCCTTCGCATCGAACGCCCCAAAGCCATTATCCCGATCCTCAACCAATATGGAGGTCTCAAGCGGATTGGGCTGGAAGGAGATGTTCTTCCAGTCAATCAATTTAGACAATTGGAACAGATATTCCCTCATACCGAGTTTGTGGATGTTTCAAAACAAATCAAACTGGTCAGGATGATTAAATCTCAATATGAAATGAACCAACTAAGGCAGTCTGCAATAATTCTTGATGAAGTCTTTGACTATGCAAAGAAGGTGATGAAGATTGGAATGACTGAAATTGACGTCGAATCGAGTCTGATCACCCTGGGTAGGAAAAAGGGCCATCAAGGGATCACCCGGATGAGGGCATGGAATCAAGACATGGTGAATGCAAGTGTGCTGTCTGGAAATTCAGGAAGTGCCCCCACTCATCTGGATGTTTCTGTCATCGGACCAGGCATCTCCCCTGCCTTTCCTCAGGGTTCAAGTTTCAATCTCATCCAGAAAGATACCCCAGTTCAGATCGATTTCAGTATCGCCTACAATGGGTATATTACTGATGCAGCAAGGACCTATGTCATTGGGAGGCTACCGAAGAGACTGATCGAGGCCTATAAAGTAGCCTTAGAGATCAGACATGAGATGGAGAGAATGGCAAAACCTGGGATTCCATGTTCTCATCTCTACCATCACTCTTCTAAGATTGCGAAGGAAAAGGGATTGGAGGACCATTTCATTGGAACAAAAAAGGATCAGGCTCCTTTCGTTGGTCATGGGATCGGTCTTGAGATTGATGAATTTCCTCTCATTGCAAAAGGGTTTACGCATCCCCTTGAAATTGGAATGGTCTTTGCTTTTGAACCAAAATTCATCTTTCCAGGCATTGGGGTGGTGGCCCTTGAAGACGACTATGTCGTTACCGAAAGGGGCGTGGAAAAATTGACCCATGCAGAAGACGGAATAATTACGATTCTTCCCTCTTAAAGGGCCCGAACCTTTCCTGAATCACCCGATTAAATCTCGGTCGGTAAATCAATTCAAAGGTCTCTTCCTTTCCAGGAAAAAGATGGCTGGTCACCCTTTTAACCTCCTCTACCCGTATGAGGGCCTCTTCAAGTAAGAGGTCATCCTGTTGGATGGAAAGGATTGAAAAATCGACCAAGAATCTTAAATAACGGATTTTTCGATTCTCCTCCTGAATTTCCTTCTCATCTACTTTCACCTGAAAAAATCACCCCTTTTATTCATATCAGGAAATCACCTCTTTGTAAACCCCTTTGGATGGGGTTAGGGGAATGCCTCACTCATCCGGGGAATTAGGCAGGGATGTCAGAGGAAATTTTATAGTGGAAACCTCATCTTGTCCCATCACTACAGAATTCCAAAGGCAATGGAATGCAATGATTTGTTGGACGATATAATTTTTACCCATCCCCTTTTGAGGCACTCCGCTTTATAAAACTTTCGGAGATATTCCTGCCTGATTCTAATAGGGTTCCCCACTTTTAGACCCCTGAGGATTGAGTTTTCAGACACCTTATATCAGATGGACCTCATGTGGAAACGAATTCTGAAGATCCGGAGGGAAGGGAGAACGATGAGATTGGAGAATCCTCTAAGATAAGAGAAGGGGTTGCCTCTACTTTTTTTGGAAGAAGGATTTATTCGAAGGGTGAGGGAGGGTTATTTGAAGGGCTGAAAGGTTATGGCTTAACAATCAATGAAATCTCTTCTTTTTCCTTCTCATAGGAATCTCTCAAAATACGAAGGATGGATTTCATCACCAATTGGAGAAGAAAGGGATTGGGTTGAAGAAGATTCAGAGGCTTCTTAAGATCCATAGCAATGGCTAATGATATCCTGGCCTCTTCCTCCTTCCCCCATTTAAAAAAGACATAGGCCATTTCCTCCAATCTTCTTTGGTAGAGGAACCTTTTTTCTTCTGAAAAGATTTCCCTTAAGGCCTTCTGATAGATCGATTGGAACCGCAATTCCTTTTGAGTAGGGTTGAGGACGATCCTTGACTTCTCAGCTTCCCAGACCTCCTCAGCATAGGGTCGAACCTCTTCCCCATCGATCACCCAACTATTGATCATATCCGACTGAAGAAGTTCTCCTCCCCTCTTCAACCAACCATCCTCTTCTATGACTTGATCTGGCGGAAGGTAGGAATAGATTAAGGGTTCGGGATATTCTTTTTTAAGATTTTCTATCTCGCTTTTTGATAGAAGATAGTCTTGGGGAGGGTCCTTCTTTCTTTCGATGCTCAACTGGTATGCCTTAGAGAAGAGAAAGCTGACATAAGAAGGCTCCATCTCTACCATCCGATAAGAAATTTTTTCTGAAGACGCTTCAACGAAACCCTTCAACTCTTTCCGGGACATTTCCCCTCTCATAAAATCGATGACCCCATCCCTATCCCCGATGATCCCGTCCATTACGGTTAAGCCCCTTCCTGGATTCGGGATAGCTAAAATGAGGAGTCGGTGTCCTAAGGAATCGATCCCACTCGCAAATCCTTCTTTTACTCCTGTGGGTAAAGGACGAAGAATAGGTCTCTCCCTTTCGAGGAGAAACTCCTCTGTGATGATTCCCTTAGCCCTTAATCGATAAAGGGACCGTTTGATCATTTTTCGGATTCTCTTCTCCGATGCCCCTTCAAACATCCGTTTAAGAAGGTTAGCCACCACCCTATTCGGAATGGTTGCGATCAGCTCAATCAGCTTCTCGCTATATTCAGGTTCTCCTTTCAGAATGGGAAGGATCCACTGAATGATCTCCTCATCAGATTTCCCATTCGAAATGTCCATTTTGATCTGCTCAATTAAGGAATGAAGGTTTTCCATATTTCCTCTCCATGATTAATCGGACTCACCCTTCTAATCCTTTTAAGGAGGATCAAGCCTAACCATGGACAGCTGTAGGGTCAATAACAGGGTCATCGAGAGATTAATAAGAAGGGTATTCCGACAGAGATGCTCAAGAGTCTTATGGCATTGATATTTTTTCTTCCAGATATGAATGATGTTCCATAGGATTAAAAAGGATGGAATAAATAAAAGAAGAAACCCATAGGAGGGGGACCCCATCTTTAATACCATCTTGATAAAGGAGAATCCAGCTAAGACAGAAATTCCAACATATAGGTCCCCCATTCTCTCTTTTCCGAATCGCACCACTAAATTTCTCTTCCCGATGATCCGATCCGCTTCCTCATCAGGAAACTCATTGATTAAAATCACATTGAAGATGGAAAGTCCAATAGGGATGGAGAACTGATAGATCTGAGGGCTGAAGAACCCGGTAAGGAGAAAAAAGCCTGTTGCTATGGGTAACCATCCATAACAGAACCCAATCAGAATCTCTCCCCATCCCCGTGAGGAGATACGAAGGGGTTTCCCCGAATAGAAGAATCCAGAGAAGATCCCAAACCCTCCTAAGATAAGCGTACGATAATCCCTCTGGTATTGTAGATAGATATAAAAACCGATCAGAAGGGCTCCTATCAGACATCCATATCCCATGATCAGGGAAAACCAAGGAGGAAGTATCCCCTCTACCAAAATTCTTGACCCCCCTGAAAATCGATTATGTTTTTGATTGATCCGATCTCCTTCAAGATCGTTCCATTCCCCTAAATAATAGGTCATCCACAGGATGAGAACAACAGCGAATGTAGAAAGGATATATAACGTCAAAGGCCCACTATATCCATACCGCCAGGCTAACACAAATCCTAAAATCAGAGGCAGAACTCCAACAGAAAGAAAAGGGACCCGTGAGAGTCTCCACCAGGCTGTTAAAAAAGATCCTAATCTCTTCAAGAGACTTTCACCTGACTACACCACTCCCTTGCATTTTGGAACATTCGAACCCATGGGGAGGCCTTGAGACGCTCATCCAAATCCTTAGGCATCCATGCCCATTGCCACTTCAAAAAGGCTCGCTCGGGATGGGGCATCATTGCCAAATGTCTTCCATCAGGAGAACAGAGCCCTGTGATTCCAAAAGGTGATCCATTCGGATTGAACGGATAGCTTTGTGAAATCTTCCCATCCATTCGTCCTTCATCATCGACATAGACCACTGGAACCAGTTTTTTCTCCATAACCTCTTCCATTAGCTTTGGATCAGGAAAGTAAAGTCTTCCCTCACCATGAGCGATCCAAATTCCAAGGATCGAACCTATCATTCCCCTGAGCATAATGGCAGGGCTCTCCAAAACCTTAACCGTCACCCATCGGGATTCAAATCGGCCCGATCGATTTTGGATGAAGCGGGGTTGTTGAGGGTCTGAAATCCCTGTCCAAGGAACCCATCCCAAAAGGGCAAAGAGTTGGCACCCATTGCATATCCCAAGGGTGAATGTATCTGGACGATGATAAAACTCATCAAACATCCTTCTTAACCTTTCATTAAACCTTATGGCTGAAGCCCACCCCTTGGCACTTTCCGGGACATCAGCATAAGAAAATCCTCCAACGGCCACAAGCCCTCTAAACCGCTCCAGGGTCACCCTTCCACGGATCAAATCGGTCATAGTAATATCCCAGGGTCTAAAACCTGCCTGGAAAAAGGCAGAGGTCATTTCCCGATCCCCATTGCTTCCTTCCTCTCTGAGAATAGCCACCTCAGGTTTTTCTTCGGCTTCAAGAAGATGGAGGGATGTAGGTTGAGGATCAAAAGGGATGAAATAGGATGGGCCCTTTCGATCAAATATATTCCTCCTTTCTTCCTCAGCACATTGAGGGTTCATCTGAAGCCGCTCGATCTGATAGGAGGTCTCCTCCCACCACTGTCGAAGCAAACGCATATCTGCTTCAATAAGATTCTGAGAATTATAATCTATAATAATGGTTTTCTCTTCTATGGTTTCCCCGATCAGGGTTGGCTTTAGATCAAAAGAATTCAGGGTCTCTAAAACCTGCTGGACATGTCCTTTATGACACTCAATCACTACCCCTAACTCTTCAGAAAAAAATCTCTCAAGAGGAGTCCATGGTCCTTCCATTTCGATTTTTAGGCCACAGTTACCTGAAAATGCCATCTCCAGAAGTGTGGTGATCAGGCCCCCATCGCTGATATCGTGTCCTGCAAGGAGTAGATCCTCTGAGACCAATCTCTGGATGACAAGAAAGGCCTGTCTGAGCCTGTCAGGATCATCGACATCAGGAGAACTATCTCCAATCTGTCCATATACCTGAGCCAGGATAGATCCTCCAAGTCGGGTTTGCCCTTTGGAAAGATCGATGAAGATGAGCTGGCTTTGTCCAGGAGCCTTAATATCGGGGGTCACTATTTTAGTAATGTCAGGCATTGTCGCATAGGCAGAGATCACCAGTTCACGGGGAGACTTCACGATCTCCTCTCCCACTCGGGTCGCCATGGAAAGACTATCCTTCCCTCCGTCGACCGCAATCCCTAATTGAATCATCAGATCTCTCATGGCAGAGACAGCATCATAAAGTGCTGCTCCCTCTCCTCGAAGTTTGGGTGCCCACATCCAGTTTGCAGAACACTTGATATCTTCCAATCTGCTGATCTTAGCCCACATGATATTGGTCAATGCCTCTCCAACAGCCATGCGAGCCCCTGCCTTTGGGTTGACCAGCATCTTGATCGGTTGCTCTCCAATGGAGGTTGCCGCTCCGGTTAACCCAAAATGGGTTTGGGCAATCACTGCCACATCTCCCACTGTTAATTGAAGAGGACCACAGCATTGTTGACGCGCAATCAACCCTGTCACACTTCGATCAACCTTATTGGTCAGAAATCGCTTAGAACCCACCGCGAGGTTCCGTAAGACTCTAAATAATGCTTCTTCAAAGGGTAATGGATGAGGGAATTCAAGAGGTTTTAAGGAAGGATCCACCCTTTCATCCCTAAATATCTTCTGGGGCATATTGCCCAGAACCTTTCGGAGGTTTAGATTGACAGGGGTTGAATCGTCTTGTTCATCATGAACTACGAATCGACCGTCGCCTGTGACCACTCCGAGGATCTCACAATTAACCTTCTCCCTTTCACAAATGGACTTGAACTCTTCAATCCTTTCAGGAGAGATCAAGAAGCCACATCGTTCTTGATATTCGGCAATCCAGATCTTGAGCACCGAGAGGGTGGGGTCGCCTAACTTAATCCGCCTGAGTTCAATTCTGCCACCTGTTTTTTCAACCAGTTCTT
>JBBIRT010000049.1:12621-22174 GCA_037441725.1 Deltaproteobacteria bacterium
GGCAGGACCTCCTGCCCCTTGATCGTGAACACTGATAATTGGATTGTGATCTCCCATCTCAATGCATGCCCGAATCACTCGGTTTAGCTTCTGCTCCATCTCAGCATCACCCCGCTGGACCGCATTGAAATCGAGCTCCTCTACATTCTCACCCTGGAGTTTGCTGGAGGCAGAACCTCCACTGACCCCAATGCCATAAGCAGGACCGCCGACCTGGACAATCAACATTCCTTCTTGAGCCTCGCCTTTTTCCACATGCCTGGCATCAATCTGTCCAATCCCACCTGTAAACATGATGGGTTTAATCCAAGCCCAACGCTCCCCATTGGGTAACCTTTGATCAAATGAACGGGTAAAACCCAAAATGACCGGTTCGCCAAACTTATTGCCATAATCACTCGCCCCATCACTGGCCCTAATTTCAATGGTTAGAGGAGAAGCCAGATTGGATAAATAAACGGAACTCTTGTCTTCCCAGGGTAGATCATAGCCAGGAATCAGTAAATTGGCCACACAGTAAGCTGCTGTTCCTGCAACGACAAGGCCTCCCCTTCCAGTTGCATGGACATCCCGAATCCTTCCTCCTGTTCCTGTCTCAGCACCAGGGAAAGGGGCAACCCCGGTTGGGAAATTATGCGTCTCTGCAGTAAAGATAATATGATAATGGACCCGTTGTCTCTTAAAGGGTGAGGGGCTACCAGGCTTTTCAGGTAGGATAGTCCAGCAATCATATCCTTTGATTCCACTCGAGTTGTCTTTGAAAGCAATGATACTATTTGAAGGGTTGGCTTTTAAAGTGGACTTGACGATATCTAAAAGGGTCTCTGGCATAACCTGGCCATGGATCATCTGCCTTCCCTTAAAATATCCATGTCGTGAGTGCTCACTGTTGGCATTGTCCAGATCCCTTATTTCAACAATTGTGGGATTTCTCCCCTCCTCTTTGACAAAATAATCATAATAAAAATTCTGATCCCACCCATCCATTGCAAGTCCTGGGATTTCTGAGAGAGCAGCAACCCCTTTTTCCAATAGGGGAACCTCAAAAACAGGTTCTGAATAAATTTCTGATTCAAAAGTCTGGAGGGGATGTTCATATAGACATTCGGTCATCCGATCGTGATGCTGTTGAATGAATCTCTCTCTATCGGTATTGGACGGCAGCAGATAGCGCCGCGACCGCTCAATGCGAATGATTTTGTCAAGGCCGCAGGTATGGCAGATGGCAACGATATTGGTGGAATAGGCAGTGGCAAAATTCATACGTGGGCCAAGTTCTACAATTCTTTCTCCATCGGATAGGGTCGACCGGGTAGAAATGCTCTCTGAAATAAAACCATCCGCAAGGATCTGTGTTAAAATGGAAAGCTCCCCTGAATCTAAAGGGGCCGAGGTCTCCACATTGAAGCAATATTCGATGGATTCTTCTTTTCGCAAAAAAAAGTGGTACATCTCATCCAACCCTTCTGGGGGGATAAATTGTGATGTTAATAAAAAAGCCTTTGACCTTTTTGGCTCCTATAAATGACCTGCCCATCTTTTAGATAAATATATCGATGAACCACCAAATTTAATATGTAACTCTGCCAGGCACGCTCTTTTTCATTCACCCTTTTTGCCAGTGTCTCAGCATCATCATCAGGCCTGATCAGGACAGGCATCTGAAAGATAATTGGACCATGATCATAGGCCGTCTCATCCACAAAATGCATGGTCACAGCGCTTTGCTTGATCTCCCCTCGACGATAGGCTGCCAGGACCGCCTCATGGACATGATGTCCGTACATCCCGGGCCCTCCGAACCTTGGCAAAGGGCCTGGATGAATATTGATCGTCTTTGCAGGATCAAGCCCCCGGACAAATTTCAACCATCCGGAACACATGACGAAGTCAGCCTGAAACTTTCTTACAAAAGTGCGATAGCCTTCAGCCTCAAAAGGACCAGGCCAATATTCAAAGGGAATATGAAGTGCATCGGCTTTTTTACGAACCCCACCGGAGGGATGGTTAGAGACAACCCCCACGATTTGGGCATCGAGGACAGGAGGCGTTGTTTTAGAAAATTCGACCATTTCTTGAAATCCCGATCCCCCTCCTTTTGCATCACCACTTGCAAAAACTAAAATCCTAATCTTTTCGTCCCTTGGACTCATCTACCCCTCTCCATCATTTTTCGCCCATCATCTCACAATTTACAAATAGAATAAATCATTTTAAAATTCAACCTAAAAATTTATATGGTTTGGGATGCCCTGTCCGTGGACTCACCGAGATCCAGAAGGAATGAAGGAGAAATTGAAATGGAACCTTTACCTAAGATCGAAAGAGAGCATGCAGTCATAATCATCATTGATGTCCAAGAGGCATTAATGAAAAGTATGGATCAAGAAGTAGGGAAAAGGGTGATCCAAAATATAAAAACCCTTATCAGTCTCGCAAAAACTATGTCTATTCCAATCCTAATGACTGAACAATACCCCAAGGGATTGGGAAAAACCCTTCCAGAAATTAATGCCGACTTAGAATCTCTTCTGCCTATTGAGAAACTCTCTTTCAGCTGCTGTGGGGTAGCCGCATTCAACCATCAATTGGATCAGATGGGGAGAAAACAAATCATTCTCACCGGAGTTGAAACACATGTGTGTGTACTTCAGACTGCCGACGATTTAATTCGGAAAGGTTATGAAGTTTATCCCCTCGCTGATGCAACCTGCTCAAGGAGAAAGTTGGATTGGAAAATTGGACTTCGTTGGATGGAAAAAGGGGGGGCGATGATCTCGACCACCGAGATCATCGCCTTTCAACTGATGAAGGAGGCTGGGACTGAAGAGTTTAGGGGGTTATCCAAACTATTTAAAAAAACCTAAATCCAATGAAACAAAATCACCATAAAATAGGAGATAAAAAATGCATTGGTAAAGATTAAAGTCCAAGTAACCACTCTTTTTAAATTAATCTCGATTTTCATATTGACAATTTTGAAAGGGAACAGACAAAATATGTAATATTTAAAAAATTGAGATTGTTTTTAAAAAAATGATTTAAAACTTAGCGAAAATGTTAAAAAAATTATAAAAAATTAAAGGATATTTTTATATTAATTATTAATGTTAATTATAAATTATGCATATTTTATGCCGAGTGAATGAGATTTTATCAAATGAAGGATTTAAGGTATCATTGTTGGGATAATAGGAAAGGGCCTACTTATATTTTTAATAATGGGAAGGATTAACTCTCCACACCTGATCCATTCATTAAATAGATCAATTATAGGGAAGTATCTGTGAGATTTCTCTCCTGTCTTTGTGGATGGCAGGGACGAGTCCCTGCCCTCCATGAAAATTATTTATAAAAATCTCGAATCACATCATCCATTCCCCCTAACTCTTCGAGGGATTTCCGTGTAGGGATCAAGGTCTCTTCATCCCAATCCATGACTTTACAGAAATTGGCCCCTAATTTCTTGTGATCCACGGTCACCCCCTTTAGTGGTCCTTCTGTTAGAGGGGGTTCTCCAACACATCTCTTAGGAAGGGCAGCCTCATCGTCAGTAGGTTTTTGACCTTCCCTAAGATTAAATACATGTCTCATGTTCATAATTCGCTTTCCAGTACGAATCACATCTTCCTTTTTAAAATCCCATCCTGTCACAGCTTCAATCTGTTTTACCTCTGTCCCTGGAGGCATGGAGAATCCCCCAAAAAGGCAGGAACCTGAGGTATTCATGATTTCAGTCCCACAAGTAACCTCCACATCCAGTTGGCCTCTTCCATCATAATTATATTTTACTTCGTTTGGAGACCCGAAATCAGGTATTCCTAAACCTCCTTTCACATGTCGTGCAGGTGTGGGATCATATTGATAGGTCCTTGCAAATCCAGGGGAAAATCTGGGATCATGCATAGGAACCTCAATGCCTCTGACCGTCTGAAGGTATTCAAACCCCTTGCCAAGTTTCTTAGCTGCCCCTGCAGAACCCAGGGCCAAGACCTTACCAAAACCAGTTTGATCGGCAATGGCCTGAGTAATGGCTACCATGGCCTCAGCATTTCCCCAGGTTAGTTCAATCCCCTCTGTGTCCTTTTTGGTAAAGATCCCTCTCTCATAACATTCGATTGCCCAAGCAACCGTGCAACCTACGGATATGGTATCCAATCCATATTTATTACATATATCATTACATTTGATGATTGCTTCAGTATCATCATTCAGAGTCATCGTCCCGAAGGCCGCTAAGGTCTCGTATTCTGGACGATCCGTCTCCCCTACAGGCCACTTTCCAGTATCCACTTTGTAATGGGCTCCACAGCCAAGAGGACAATTGGCACAAGCATATTTCTTGACGTTATATTTGGCATCAAAAGAAAATGAACCCAGCTTGGTGGCGGACTCCTCTCCCATATCCGTAACCCCTACACCACTCCAATTTTTTACTGGAGCATCTCCACTCATGGCTGATCCAGCTGTGATTCCGCCGGTACCAAAAGCACTCCAGAGTTTCACCTGCTCGACGGTGGGACCATTCTTCATGAATTCCAGAATTTCAGCATTGATCTCTTTAACCCTTTCAGGGTAAGCCACAGGAATCTTCCCTGTTCCCCTGACGGCAAGGGCCTTGAGTTTCTTAGATCCCATCACCGCCCCACATCCACCTCTGCCCGCAGCTCGATGTCCATCGTTAATAATACAGGCCATCAACGACATCTTTTCACCCGCAGGGCCAATCACTGCAGCCCGAAGGTTTTTTTCTCCTGTCTCCTGAATCAAGGCCTCCTCTGTCTCTGCACAATTCTTTCCCCAGAGTGCCTTGGCATCTCTGATCTCAACCTTTCCATCCTTGATATAGAGATAAACAGGCTGATCCGATGATCCTGTTACAAATACCCCATCAAATCCAGCCCTTTTTAACTCAGGGCCAAAAAAACCGCCCGAGTTGGCATCGTTCCATCCACCTGTCACTGGGGATTTACAGACCACGGTGTATCGGCCTCCAAACATGGCTCCAGTTCCATTTAAGGGTCCAGAGATAAACCCCAAAATATTATCAGGACCTAAAGGATCAACCCCTGGCTTCATCCGATCGTATAGGATACAAGCCCCAATGCCATAGCCTCCAATAAAGTTTCTCGCCAACTCTTCTGAAAGCTCTTTCTCTTCAAATTTCCCTCTGGTTAAATCCACAAAAAGTAATTTACCCACATATCCACCTTTCATCGCTCTCTCCTCCTTTTCGAATGATTTAATGAAATGACCTAATGTTAGACCATAGATGTTGATCAAACCACATACAATTTCTTATTTCCTTTGCTAATAATGAATCCCTCTTTCTTCAGTCTGAGAATTGCTTCAGAGGCTGCGGTCTCACTGATCCCAAAGATCTTTGCAATCTCCCACCTTAATAATCTCTGTCCTTTCTTTAATCTCCCCGACTGAATCATCCTCTTCACATAATGATATACTTGATCGGAGACTAAACTCCTTTTTAATTTTTTAGGAAAGATCTCTTTCAGAATTTTATCAGGAATTTTATTCCACATATAAAATCCCCTCCTTTTTTAAGCACCTTACCCAATCATAAGCTGTGTAATCAAATGGATATTGAATGGATCAGATGAATTTCTTATGAACAAGATCATTAAACTCTTTCCTTTTAGTCATCCGTATTAAGCATTGCTTTAAAGGCATGAGCAGAAGATTTGAATATTTACCGCTGCCCTTCACGGGAAGAGGGGTAATCCTTCAAGACCCATGGTCTCAGGAAAATCCAACATAATATTCATATTCTGAATGGCCTCTCCGGAAGCCCCTTTCACCAGATTATCAATGGCTGTCACGATCACGACTCGACTCTCATCGGCAATGACACCAATATCACAGAAATTGGAGCCTCTCACATTCTTAGTATTTGGAAATTTTCCTTCTGGGTAAACCCTTATAAAGGGCTCTGTCTTATAATATTCCTGAACGAGATTGATCAGTTCTCCTGTCTTCATCCTCCTGATCAAACTGGCATAAAGGGTTGTCAAAATTCCTCGATCCATTGGAATAAGATGGGGAATGAAAGTCACTCGAACCTCTTTTTGAGCTAAAATGCTTAGCTCTTGCTCAATCTCCGGGGTATGGCGGTGAGAAAATAGCTTATAAGCCTTGACCCCTTCATTCACCTCGCAAAAGAGGGATTCCAAAGCTACCTCCCGGCCCGCCCCGCTGACCCCTGATTTTGAATCGATCACAATTCCTTCTGTAGAAATGATACCCTCCTTTATTAAGGGGATAAGGCCTATCAATGCCCCTGTGGGGTAGCAACCTGGATTCCCAACAATCTTAGCCTTTCGAATCTTCTCTCGATGAAGTTCTGGAAGGCCATAGACAGATTCGGGTAGTAAATTTGGACTTATATGTTTTTGATACCATCTCTCATAAACCCCTGCATCCTTAAACCTAAAGTCTGCACTTAAATCAATGATCCTTTTCCCTTTTTGATGAAATAATGGGACGATCTCCATGGCTGTTTTATGGGGGACGGCAGTGAAAATGAAATCTGTTTTCGTTGAAACTTGATCAATATTTAATTCTTCACATTTTATTGGAAGAAGTTTGGTTAGAGATAAAAAAACTTGGTCCAAAGGGATTCCAGCATATTTTTGTGAGGTGAGAGCTGTGACCTCTACTCTGGGGTGGTGAAGGAGAAGCCGGATAAGCTCTACCCCGGTATATCCTGTTGCCCCTATGATTCCAACCCTCGTTTTCATCATTCATCCTTTCGATGGAGAGCCTTCTCTCTTTACCTGCATCTTAATCAGGAACAACAACCATGTCAAATCGAATATAATTTTTTTAACCTAAACAATTGAATCTCGCCAATGAAAACAAAAATGTTATTCCCTAAAGGCGGTCATGGGTTCGGAGATCAATTCTCCTTTTTTAAATCGCTCGAGAGAAAGAGGAGAGAGATCGATGGTCGTAGCCTTTCCATCGATAATCAACTCAGCGATGACCCTTCCTACCGCAGGGCTGTGTTGAAATCCATGCCCACTAAATCCATTGGCGAGGATAAATCCTTCCATCTCTGGAACCTTCCCCAAAATGGCATGCTGGTCCGGTGAGATTTCATACAGACCTGCCCATCCCATCGCAATGCGTGCCTTTTTAAACACTGGAACTCGATGGATTGCATCTTCTGAAGCCTTGGCCCTGGCCTCATAATCGATGGTGAGATTGAAACTTGGCTCCTGATCTAAAGGACCTGAGAGGAGAAACCCTTCCAATTCTTTGCGGAAATACCATCCACGATGAAAATCAATGGTAAGTGGAATTATCCTGTCTGTAAGATGAAAGGGAGCAGTAATAAATATTTGTCTTCGTAAAGGCTTTACAGGAATCTCTATATCTGCCATCCTCCCAATGGAGGCGGCATAAGCTCCCCCAGCATTGACTACGATAGGACAATGAACTTCTCCCCCTGTCGTCTTTACCCCTATGATCCTTCCATTGGACGAGAAGATCTCCGTCACCTCCCTCCCCTCATAGATTTTTACCCCTGCTCTCTTTGCCCCTTTGATAAAACCTGAGAGAACTTCATGAGGTCCTGCATACCCATCCAAGTGACAATACGTTCCCCCTAAGAGGTCATCGGTCCGAAGATATGGCCAACGTCTCTGGATCTCATCCCTATCCAAGAACTCTACAGGAATATGGAATTGTCTTTGAATCTTAATATTTTTTTTAAAAATTCTTACTTCCTCCTCAGTACTTGCCAAAAAGAGGTATCCAATTCTTTTAAACCCTGATTGAACCCCGAACTCCTCTTCAAATTTTTCAAAGGTCTTCAGAGATTCCAATGAAAAACGGATATTGATCTCTGTAGAAAATTGGGTTCGGATTCCTCCTACGCACCGGCTGGTAGATCCTTCCCCTAACTGCCCTTTCTCGAAGAGGAGAATCCTTCCTGCCTTTTTTAAGGCAAGGTGGTAAGCAATGCTTAGGCCAATAATCCCACCCCCAATAATGACAACATCCGCCGTATCTCTCATTTCTTCTTTTTCCTAACCATCTTTAACAAAAATGACAATTCCTCATTCTTCATCCCATAGGAGCAACCTAAATAGACCCCGAGGCCAATCAGGATACTGACAAAGAGAAAGAAAGCCTTTTGGGGTACATGATCAGAGGTGGTCCAATTCATAAAAGAACAGACCCCATAAGCAGCGAGGCCCATCGGAAGACTACAAAGGATATTGTTGATAAGGGAAAGGATGTTCTTCTTCATCTCCATCCCTTCTAATTTCAAGTTCAACTTCCAGAATAAAAGGATGAGATTGAGTGTTGAAGCGAGGCTCGTTGCCAAAGCCAATCCTCCATGCTTTAAGGGGAAAATTAGAATCCCATTGAAGATCACATTGGCTCCTAAACAGATGAGGGCAATTTTCAGAGGGGTCCAGGTATCTTGTAAGGAATAGAAGGCAGGACTAAGGGTCCTGGATCCTGCGATAGCCCACAATCCGACGGAATAGAAAAATAGGGCAAAAGCCGTCTTCTCTGTGGCTGGAAAATCGAATAACCCCCTTTGAAAGAGCAGATTAATGATAGGGGTTTTGAGTGCTATCAATCCCATCATGGCAGGGATGCTGATAAAAGAGACCAAACGAAAAGTG
This sequence comes from Deltaproteobacteria bacterium, assembly GCA_037441725.1. Taxonomy (GTDB): domain Bacteria; phylum Desulfobacterota; class BSN033; order BSN033; family UBA1163; genus JBBIRT01. The sequence continues at coordinate 21,279 of JBBIRT010000049.1, forward strand.
AAAGAAATAGTCTCTTTCAGCTCCTCTCTCTTGCCTTGGGAGGCCAATCCAGAAAGACTCGGGAGTGAAGCCATTCCAATGGCTATCGCGAAGATCCCCAAAGGGAACTCCATTAAACGGTCTGCAAAAAACAGATAGGTCACACTTCCACTTGGAAGGAAAGAAGCAAAGATGGTATCAATGAAGACATTGAGTTGATAGACCGCCGTTCCGATGAGACCGGGAATCATGAGGGTTCCGATTCGTTTGATGGCAGGGTGCCTAAAATTAAAATTAAATTTGATACCAATCCCCCTTTTCCTTAAGAAAGGAATCTGAAACAGGAATTGGAATACCCCCCCTGCTAAAACCCCTATGGCCAGTGTCATGACAGGAACCTTAAGGATAGGATAAAAGAGAAAGACCGAGAGGATGATACTGAGATTTAAGAAGATCGGAGCAAAGGCAGGAGCAAAAAAATGCCTCCTGGAATTGAGAATCCCCATCGAGAGGGCAAAAAGTCCCATGAAAAAAAGGTAAGGGAAGATGATCTGGTTTAACCTAACGGTGAGTTGGAATTTTTCTGGAATCTTGATAAATCCTGGGGCGATGATTTGGATCAGAATGGGAGAAAGGAGTATTCCGAGAATAGTTATAATCAACAGGGTGATCACGACCAGGGTGAAGGCAATATGGACCACCTCCTGGGCCTCCTCTTCCGTCTTTCGATCGAGGTATTCTGTATAGACCGGAATAAAAGAGATGGTTAAAGAGCCTTCCCCGATTAACCGTCTCCATAAATTTGGGATTCGAAAGGCAACAAAAAAAGCATCCGCAGCCATCCCCGCCCCAAAGAAATTGGCAATGACCATATCTCTTAAAAACCCTAAGAGACGACTGAGTAAGGTTCCAGTTCC
>JBBIRT010000050.1:0-22157 GCA_037441725.1 Deltaproteobacteria bacterium
GGACAAGCTGAGGTTTCCGCTATAAAATTTTCTCCGACATCCCTGCCTAATTCCCAGAATGGATGAGGCTTTACGGGGGTTCGTTTAAAATGATTGACAACAGATTCTCTTTTATTGATAATCAGTTCATCATCGTTAGGGCGAAAGACAGAGCTTATTCTTCCCATTTAGAAAAACCATTGGATCAGTTGGAGAAAGGAGAGAGAGAACATGATCCTACTCGTCATCCTCATCATCCTTGCTATCCTGCTCATTATTGCCATCTCTATTTATAACAGACTTGTACGACTCAGGAATACAGTCAAGGCTTCATGGTCAGATATTGATGTTCAGTGTAAGAAGCGTTTTGATCTTGTGCCCAATCTGGTTGAGACCGTAAAGGGATATGCATCCCATGAGAGGACCGTTTTGGAAAAGGTAACCGAAGCCAGGTCTATAGCAATGAAGGCCACGACCCCTGCGGAGATGGCCAGGGCTGAAAATATGTTGAAAGATACCCTAAAGAGTCTATTTGCAGTGGCAGAGGCCTATCCTGAATTGAAGGCCAATAGCCATTTCCTTCAACTCCAAAATCAATTGCAGGAATTAGAGAATAATATTGAATATGCCAGACGATATTATAACGCCGTGGTGAGGGATTACAATGTTTTGATTGAATCCTTTCCATCGAATCTCATTGCCTCGCAGTTTCGTTTCAAACAAGCAGAGTTATTCCAGCTTGAAACCCCTGAGACAGAGAGGAAACCCGTGAAGGTCAGTTTTTCCTAAACCATCCCATCGAAAGAGGAAAGAGATGAAGCATAGGATGAAATTAATTTGGTTAATGACTTTCATCTTTATTGTTACCTTTAGTTACCACTTCGCGTCCCCTTCCTTTGCCCAGTACTTCACCATCCACAAGTTCCACTCAGATATCACGATCGAGGAAGATTCATCCATCATGATTAAAGAGACGATTGGGGTAGAGTTTCATCAATGGAGGCATGGGATTTATCGGGAGATTCCATTTCGATATCGAGATGATTTTGGTAAGACGATTGAAACCCCCTTGAGGGTACTCTCTGTCACAGATGGGGAAGGGAGGCCATGGAAGTATCAAACGAGAAAGACAGGGCCTCTCATTCACATTCGAATTGGTGATCCTAAGAAATTTATCAAAGGTTTTCAGACTTATATCATTTCCTATCAAGTAGAGAATGCCATCCTTTTCTTTGAGGATCATGATGAGCTCTATTGGAATGTGACAGGAAATGATTGGAGGGCTCCGATCAAAGAGGCCTCTGCGACTGTTTATTTAATGGCAAAGGATCGGGGGCATAAATTATTGGCGTTGGGGTATGAGGGAAGGTATGGATCGAGAGAGGAATGTGACTACCAGATTTATGATAACATGGGGAAATTTATTACAAGGAGAAGCCTCCATGCAGGGGAGGGATTGACCATTGCTTTTGGATGGGACAAAGGTCTGGTCTTCCCTCCTTCTTCGTGGAAGAAATTTTGGTGGAAAATGAATCTTAGGGAGAACTGGGTTTTTCTCTTTCCTCTCCTCTTATTTTTATATATGGCCAATCTCTGGTATCGAAAGGGAAGGGATCCGAGAGTCAGGGAATCGGTCGTCGTCACCTATGAACCTCCAAAGTTTAATCAGGAACCCCTCATCCCTGCTGAGGTTGGGACATTGATTGATGAGAAACTCGATCCCAGAGATATTTCCTCAACGATTATTGGATTAGCCATTAAAGGATATATCAAAATTGAGGAGATTAAAGAAGAAGGTCTACTTTTCGATAAAACGGATTACTATTTAAAAAAGATAAAAGATAAAGATCCAAGTCTTAATCCCTTTGAAACCGTATTGATGAAAGCATTATTTCCAGATCCATTGTTAGGAACACTCCTTTCGGATCTAAAGAATAAGTTTTATATTCACCTCGATTTATTGAAAAAGACCCTTTATGGAGAGCTGATTAGAAAGAAATACTTTGTCACTCGTCCAGATAAAGTGAGAAATTCTTATGTGATTGCAGGGATTCTGGTATGGGTAGTTGCCACCCTTTCATTTATCTTCCTTCTTCCTCATTCCATAGGGAAAGACGTGGTTGCAGGGTTATTCACGGGAATTCCTGTTATAGGTTTTGCAAAGTTTATGCCTGCAAAGACAAGAGCAGGGGCCTCTGTCTTTATGGAGATCCTTGGTTTCCAAGAGTTTATGAATCGGGCTGAAAAGGAACGGATCGAGAGGATGGGAGATACGAATCTTTTCTCGAAATTCTTACCCTATGCGATCGCTCTCGATGTCGTTGACAATTGGGCCAAGGCCTTTGAAGGAATCTATCAGGATCCTCCGGATTGGTATGTCTCCTCTACTAATTTCAGAATATTTAATCCATCCCTCTTCACCCATTCCATTCATTCGGTGGCCTCGAATCTAGGTTCAACCCTGTTCTCAGCGCCGAGAGGAAGCAGTGGCAATGGAGGGAGCGGTGGAGGTTTCGGAGGAGGAGGTTTCTCTGGTGGGGGTTTTGGAGGTGGAGGGGGAGGGAGCTGGTAAGATTACCAGGATGAAAGAGGTTTTGTGAATATCTGCCTAAGAAGCATTGAGAGAAAGGGATTTGAAAATCCCACTTTTCTAAGTTAGATGAATGGTGAGGTCATGAGGAAATAATGAACTATTCAGCCCGTTTAAAAAAGATCTCTCTGATTAAGTTTATAACTCTTGCCCTTTCTCTGGTTTCCAATAGCTCGAAGGAAAATCTTATCCGTTTAACACAATTGGCAGAAAGGATTCCCAAGAAGACCTCTTACAGAGAGAAGATTCGGTGGATTCGGCAGCTCTTTGAGCAAGATCATCCCTCCCTTGAAATTGCCAAACGTATTTTGCGGGAAAGTAATCTGAAGCAGCGTGAAAAGATTGTCCATTTTGTGGTCAACCAATTCTTAGAAGGGACCAATCGGAGGAGGGATTTTTTCTTGCGTACGGGGTTTTATCCTCCCCGAGCAATGCTCATCAGCCCCACCATGCGATGCAATCTCAATTGCTATGGCTGTTATGCAGGAGACTATTCGAAGGAAGAAGAGCTGGAGGAAAGGGAGATTGATCGTGTCTTGGAAGAGGCAGAGGCCATGGGAATCCATCTGGTTGTGGTTCTGGGTGGGGAACCCTTTCTTCGGAAAGACCTATTTCAGATATGCCAGAGGCATCCAAATATGTTGTTTCATGTCTTCACCCACGGGGGGTTTTTAAACGAAGAGGAGGTTGAAGAAATCGCTCGCTTGGGAAATATTTCCCCTGCTATCAGCCTTGAAGGATATGAGGAACAGACTGACCTCAGGCGCGGGAGAGGACATTTCCAGAAGGTGATGAAGGGGATGGACCTGCTCAGGAAGGCAAAAGTTCTCTTTGCCTGCTCCCTTACCCAAACAAGAGAGAATACCGATACTCTCATCAATGATCACTTTATAGATTTTTTAATCGAAAAGGGGGTTATCCTCATTTGGTATTTTATGTGTCTTCCAGTAGGAAGGAACCCTGATATTCAATTCATGCCAACTCCCTGGCAGAGAGACCAATTAAGACAGTCCCTTATTCGATTTCGGGCCACCAAGCCCGTTCTGTTTGTCGATTTTTGGAATGATGGAAGATTGACCCATGGCTGTATGGCAGGAGGGAGGATGTATTTTCATATCAATGCCCGCGGAGATGTGGAACCCTGTGTCTTCTGCCACTTTGCTTCTGATAATATCAAAGGAAAATCCCTCCTCGAAGCCCTCGATTCACCCCTTTTCAGAGAGATCCGTTCTCGTCAACCTTATTTAGAAAATCTTCTTAGGCCTTGCATGCTCATCGATCAACCTCAAATTGGTCGCGAAATGGCTACTCTGCCAGGGGTTTATTTCACCCATCCAGGGGCTGAGTTTTTCTTTCACCATCTCTCAGAATGGATGGATCAGTATTCAAAAGAGTATGGTTTCATTGCAGATCAAGTCTGGGAAAGGTTGTTGCAAGGAGACATTGGGGAGATTGAAAGAATCATTGGGAAATCCTGATCTCTCATTGAAGAAGCAAGCGATATAGAAGACAGGTGGAAGAATGAAGGTCTATCTTGGGATTGATGTTGGGTCGGTGAGTACGGATCTCGCCGTCATCGATCAGGAGGGGAAGGTCCTCTGTTACCAGTACCTCCTCACCCATGGTCAGCCTATTTTGGCTGTCCAAAAAGGGATAAAGGAAATTCAAAAACGCCTTCCGGAGGCAGTGGAGGTTAATGGAGTTGGAACGACAGGGAGTGCAAGGCAACTGACCGGCACCCTGGTGGGCGCCGATGTGATAAAGAATGAGATCACGGCCCATGCCGTCGCCTCTGTCCACTTCTATCCAGAGGTAAGGACTGTCTTGGAGATTGGAGGTCAGGATTCAAAAATCATCATCCTCCGGGATGGGTTGGTCGTCGATTTTGGAATGAATACGGTTTGTGCTGCAGGAACAGGTTCGTTTTTAGATCAACAGGCCTTACGACTAAATGTCCCCATTGAAGCCTTTGGAGAGTATGCCCTTCGATCAGAATCCCCGGTAAGGATTGCGGGACGGTGTACCGTTTTTGCTGAATCAGATATGATCCACAAACAACAGATGGGCTGTCATCTAAATGATATCATTGCCGGTCTCTGTGAGGCCCTGGTAAGAAATTACCTCAATAATGTAGCCAAAGGAAAGGAAATTCGAAGCCCCATTCTCTTTCAGGGGGGAGTGGCTGCCAATCAGGGAATCAGAAAGGCTTTTGAAAGAGAGTTAGGAGAGAAGATATTTGTTCCTCCTTATTTCCATGTCATGGGGGCGATTGGAGCTGCCCTTTTAGCAAAAGAGAAGATGGATGGGGCTCATACTCAATTCAAAGGGTTTGGGATTTCAGACCTAAGCTGTCGAACGGCCAATTTCGTTTGTCAGGACTGTGAGAATCGTTGTGAGGTGGTGAAATTTATCATGGAGGAAGAAACGATCTCTTACTGGGGAGATCGGTGTGGAAAATGGGAAGCTCAGATGAAGAGGTAAGAATGGAGATTCCCCTTGGGCCATGAAGCTTGCTGTTCCTCATATTGGCAACTTAAATATCATGCTCGGTGCCATTGGAAGGCGGGTCGGTCCGGAATTTGTCTTTCCCCCTAAGACCAGCCAAAGGACCCTTTCGCTCGGTATCAAATACTCCCCCTCCTCCACTTGTCTTCCTTTCAAATTTATTCTTGGAAATTTCATCGAAGCCCTCGAGAGGGGAGCTGATACTATTGCGATGGTGAGTGACCACGGGCCCTGTCGCGTTGGAATGTATGACCTCGTCATGCAGCAAATCCTTAAAGATTTGGGTTTTAAGTTCACCTGGATCTCAATGGATGACACCCGCCTCTGGAGCCATTACGTTCAGCGCTTTAACAAGGAGAGGAAGGAGTGGGGGGCTTCGTTATGGGAGACTTTAAGGGCCCTGTCCTTTGGATGGAAGAAGTTAAGACTGTGTGAGAAGGTTGAGCGACTGGCCCATCAGGTGAGACCCTTGGAGATACAGAGGTGAGAAACCACAAGGATTGAGGCCACCTGAAACATTTACAGGCGATAGGGAAGGATATAACTCGATGGTTTGATCAGATTAAAAAGGATCCTAAGAGAAAGCCCATGAAGGTGGTGATCACAGGGGAGGGCTACATGGTCATCAACCCCCATGCCAACCAGGAGATTGAGCGGAGACTCGGAGAGATGGGGGTGGAAGTGACCCGAACAGTCTGGATTACTCATAAGATCAGCCATGCCCTCCATTTAGATCTCATTCACCCAAGGTCAAAACGGAGTGCGATCAGAGCCTCAAAACCCTATCTCAGATATAATCTGGGAGGGGAGTGTAACTCTTCTATTGGATATCCGATTCTCTATCAAAAGGATGGTTATGAGGCGGCCATTCAGCTTCTTCCTCTTGGATGTATGTTAGAGGCAGTAGCAAAGAATATATTGGTCAGAGTCAGCAAGGAACATGATCTCCCGATCTTAACCTTTTCTCTCGATGAGAACCTTTCTGAGACGATGGTGATGACCCGACTGGGTGCTTTTGTTGACCTCCTGCAGAAGCGAAGGGAGATGAAAAGAGGAGCATCTTAATGGTCCGGATGGGTATCCCGAGGGCCCTTTTATATTTTCGGTATTTTCCATTCTGGCAAACTTTCTTTAAAGAACTGGGTTTCGAGGTAGTGGTGTCAAACCCAATCTATCGAGAACAGGTGGAAGAGGGATTCAAGTATGCGGATGAGGACAACTGCATTCCCATCAAGATGGCTTTTGGCCATGCCCTTACCCTTCGGGATCATGTGGATTTCCTCTTTGTTCCAAGGCTCCTCAGCCTTGACCGAAGTTCCTGTTTCTGTCCGAGAACCGCAGGACTGCCAGAGATGCTCAGATATTCGATCCCCAATCTTCCACCTATATTAGATCCTTATGTGGATGAACGACACCGGGGCTCAACCCTTTCTTCCTCTTTTTTGGAGATGGCAAAGAGATTAGGAAGACGATCAAAAGAGACTAAAGATGCCTTACAACAAGCTTTCAAGGCCTATCAGGAGTTTCGAGAAAAGAGCAAGGAGGGCAATCTTAATCCTTTCTTGTCCCCCCTCAAAAAGGGGGGCAACCCTGTGCATGAAGCCCAGAAAAAGCGGGTGGCCGTGGTTGGACATCCCTATTGCCTCTATGATCCCTTTTTCAATTTTAATGCACTAAGAATTATCGAGGAGTCAGGAGCGATGGTTGTAACGCAAGAGAAGGTCAGCCCTGTTGAGATTGATTCTGAGATTGGTCGATTTGGAAAAGATATTTACTGGACCTTTGGGAGGGAGATCCTCGGTGGAGGCCTTCACTTTCTCCATTCTCATCAGATCGATGGGCTTATTTATTTAACCTGTTTTTCGTGTGGAGTGGACTCCATGATCGAACCTCTTTTGAGCCACAAAGTAAAAGAGGAAGGAAGGGCCTTATACCTCTGCTTGATGATCGATGAGCATACAGGGGCGGGGGGGATGATGACCCGATTGGAGGCCTTCTTAGAGACGATTGAGAGGAGAAAGGCCTTCCATGGGGAGAAAAGATGAGAATCGGAGTTCCGAGAGGCCTTCTCTACTACCGTTACTTTCCCTTCTGGGAATCCTTTTTCGAGACCCTGGGAGGAGAAGTGGTCGTCTCTTCCGCAACAACAGAAAAGATGATTCGGGAGGGTTCAAAACTTCTTCCCGGGGATCTCTGTCTTCCCGTGAAGATCTTTTTTGGGCATCTTGAGTCAATTAAAAATGAGGTTGACTTCCTCTTCGTTCCCCGATATATCAGCATTGAGCCGGATGCCTATATGTGTCCAAAGCTGATGGGGCTACCGGATATGGTCAGGGCAACGACCGATCCCCTCCCTCCGCTCATGGATCCTGTTCTCCACTTTAAACATCTTGGTATGGAGGCAGAGAGGCACTTCTATCTAAAAATAGGAAAGACCTTATCAAAAAATAACAGAGAAGTGGAAAGGGCTTATCAAAGGGCCAAGGCAAGGCAGGATCGTTTTCGCCAGCTCTTTCAAAAGGGACTTTCCTTTGAAGAAGCTCTCAAAAATAGTCGCTCGGATGATTTCTTACCCGATCCTAAGGGAAGAGGGAAGTTGAGCATCGGGGTGATTGGAAGGCCCTATTATATCCATGATTCGTATCTCAGAGGATCGATGATCAAAGAGGTCGAGGAGAAAGGGTTTCAACTCCTCACCCCTGAGTTTTGGAATGAGCAGGCCATTGAGAGAGGGGTGAAGGATCTTAAAAAGAGGATTTACTGGTCTTTTGGAAAGGAGATGGTGGGTTCTGCCGTCTGTTTTAGCGAGGAGAGAAGAGTTCTTGGAATGATCCTCCTTGCTTCTTTTGGATGTGGACAGGATTCATTCAATGTAGAAATGATTCAGCATCTGACGAGAGATAGGATCCCCCTGCTGCCACTCATCTTTGATGAACACCTTTCCCGGGTTGGTTTTTCTACAAGGGTAGAGGCCTTCTTAGAAATGATCCTCAGACAGGAGGAAAGGAGATGAGGCTTACCGTTCCCTACCTTGGCCTCCTTCATAAGGCCTATCTACCTGTACTAAAGGAAGCCGGGGTGGAGATGGTTCTTCCCCCTTTACCCACGAAGAGAACCCTCGACCTTGGGACGAAATATTCCCCTGAATTTGCCTGTCTTCCTTTTAAAATCTCCCTCGGAAGCATGATCGAGGCCCTTGAACTTGGAGCAGATACCATCTTTATGCCTGGAGGCTGGGGACCCTGTCGCTTTGGATACTTTGACGTTATTCAAGAACAGATCTTAAGGGAACTGGGATTTCAATTTATCATGGGGAGTGCGAAAAACCCTGACATCCTCTCAGATATGCTCGAGATGATGCAGAAGATTTCAGGGCTGAGATCAAAATGGCAACTCTACAAACTCTTTTTCCTCATCCTATTAAGGTTGTCATTCCTGGATTGGACCATGAGAAGATACTTTCACTGCAAACCCTATGAAGCCATCCAAGGAGAGGCGGATCAACTCCTTAAAGATTCCATTGAATGGATTGAGAAGAGCCTTTCGCTCCATGCCCTCCTTCAATCCTCTATTAGAATTGCCTTTGGGTTTAAAAGGATGAAAAAGAGGGAACAGGGGTTGCCCCTTCGAATAGGGATTGTTGGAGAACTCTTTACCGTGATTGAACCCTCTGCCAATATGGAGATGGATCGGCGGCTTGCCCAGAAGGGGATAGAGGTCTTTAAATCGGTCTGGCTGAGTGACTATCTCAATGACCGATTCCATTTCAACCCTTTTCGAAGAAATCAACACAGGCTCTCCATGAAGTATGCCAAGCCTTATCTTCAGTTCCATGTCGGAGGGGAGAGTACAGATTCCATCGGAAAGACCATTCTCTTTGCCAGAAAGGGAATGGATGGGGTGATTCATGCCTTCCCGTTCACTTGCATGCCTGAGCTTGTTGCCCAAACGATCCTGACCAAAGTGCAAAAGGATTGGGATCTCCCGATTCTCACTTTAATCTTTGATGAACACACTGCACCGGGTGGGGTGGAGACCCGGATTGAAGCCTTTATCGATCTTCTCGAAAGAAGGAGGAAGAGGAGTTGACGGCCAAAGAGGTCAGTTTCTTTATTACCCTTTTCCATATTTTTTCTCGGACGGTTCCAAGATCCTTCCACCCCTTTTTCACTTCCTTAGGAAACCATCTGGTCTTTTTCATCCTGCGAAGGTATCGAGAAGCGGTGAAAGAGAATCTCCGGATTATTGGAAGGGGGGCCTATACGGAGAAGGATGTCTCCCGACTTGCTAAAAGATGTTTTCAGAACTATTCACTCAAGCTCCTCGATTATATGTCGATGGACCGATTGAATTTTCGAGATAGGACAAGATGGGTGGGAAAGGAGATGGGAGAGGAACATTTAGAGAAGGCCCTTGAAAGGGGAAAAGGGGTGATCTGTGTCACTCCCCATCTCGGGAATTGGGAATTGGGAGGTTATGTCTTGGCTCAGAAAGGGTATCCTATTCATATCCTGACGCTGAAGGAGGAGAGTCCATTTCTTTCCCGATATGAGAAAGATCTTCGCCAAAGAGTAGGAATTCATACAATAGTGATCGATCCAAAAGAAAGGCCGAATTTCGTCATCCTTGAGATCGCAAGGCAATTGAAGAAAAATGAGATAGTGGCCATGGTGGCAGACCGAATCTATGATGGTCAGGGGGTCGAGGTCGATTTCTTTGGCCAACCCACTCCTTTTCCTTCAGGACCGATTTATCTGGCCTTGGAGACAGGGGCAGAGGTCATTCCAGTTTTTGTTATCCTGAAAGAGAAGATGAAGTACTGGGGGATCATTGAAGAACCCATTCCCATCAACCGAGAGATAGACAAGGAGAAAGCAGTGAGGCTTGGTGTTCAGGAAATGGGGAAGAGATTCGAGAAGATCATCAGCCAATATCCTGACCAATGGTTAACCTTCTTCCCCTTTTGGAGGAACCCAAACGAGCCTTCTCCCTTTTATTCTGTGAGGGGGAGAATAAATCAGCATCAAATTTTAATTCAACGGGAACCCGAGGTGGTCTACGATCTCCTTACCGATTTGAATCAATTCAAACGATGTGTCCCTGTTGAAGAACTCTCCATTGAGGGGATGGATTTAGGAGAATTTCGTTTGGGAGTAAGATATCATTTTAGACTTCAATTTCGGATTAGACCTGAATGGGATACAGAGGTGATTTTTTTAGAGAGACCCCGTCAGATTGTCTACCAATTTCTTAATGGGATCTTTGGAGGGGGAGTGGAGATCTGGGATTTGAAAAAGATCGAATCTGGAACGTTAGTCACCCATACCCTCCTCTACCAGATCAAACGATGGGTTTATAAGATGGGATGGTTTCTCTTAGGGGGAGAGAAAAAACATAATGAGCTTACTGAGACGACTCTCAAACGACTCAAATCCTTGTTAGAAGAGAGGCCAGGATGAAGATCCTTCTCATTGTTCCTGGTTGGCAACCTTCGAACCTTTGGGGGCAGATTCGATTCAAATTCCCTCCCCTCAGCCTAATGACCTTAGCCTCCTCAACCCCCGAGGACATAGAGCTTTCCCTACTTGATGAAAATATTGAGAAGATCGATTTTGATACCAAAGCTGATATGGTCGGGATTACGGTCATGACTCCCCAGGCTCCAAGGGCCTATCAAATCGCTGATGAATTGAGAAAGAAGGGGAAGAAGGTGGTTCTTGGCGGTTTTCATGTCTCCCATCTTCCTGAGGAAGCACTCATCCATGCGGATGCCGTTGTGGTGGGAGAAGGAGATCGGATCTGGAAAGAGGTCATTAAAGATTTTAGGAATTCGAAGTTAAAAAAGATCTATAAGGATGAAGGTCTTATTTGGCTCTCTGAGATCAATGCCCCCAGAAGGGATCTGTTAAGGGGGAAAAATTATCTTTTTACCAATGTGATTCAGACGACACGGGGTTGTCCATTTCAATGTGAATTCTGTTCTGTCTCCTCTTTTTTTGGAAGAAGCTATCGAACCCGACCCATTCCACTGGTTGTTGAAGAGTTAGAAAAGTTGAGAAAAGAGAGCGTCTTCCTCTTCCTTGTGGATGATAATCTGGTGGGAAATCATGCTTATGCAAAGACCCTTTTTCAGGAGATGGCCTCTTTCAAATTCAAATGGGCAAGCCACGCCTCCCTTGATCTTGCGAATGAGGATGAATTGCTTCGACTGGCTTCAAAAAGTGGTTGCCTCGCCCTATTGGTTGGATTTGAATCCCTCACTCCTGAAAACCTCTGCCTGATGGGAAAAAAAACCAATTTAAAGGTCTTTATGGAAGAAGCCATCAAGAAATTTCACGACCAAGGGATCGGAGTCCTTGGCTCTTTCATTTTAGGTTATGACTATGACACTCCAAATACCTTTGAGGAGATCCTAAATGTCTGCCATCATACAAAGATCGATGGGGCCCTCTTTCCCATTCTTACCCCCTATCCAGGGACTCTTTTAAGAGAGAGGTTAAGGAAGGAGGGAAGGATCCTTACGGATCAATGGGATCTCTATGACATGGAACATGTGACCTTTGTTCCCAAAAGGATGAGCCCGGAGAGGCTGCAGGAGGGATTTGAATGGCTCAATTCCTCCTTTCTTTCATGGAGGTCTATCTTTCGAAGGCTTTTTAAGATGCATCGTTCACTCCAGATTTTTGGCCCTATGAATTTTGGTTTTCATGAGGCCTGGAAAAAGAGGTTTCATGGAGGCTGATCTATTCATATAATTTTTTTAGGACCCAAGCCATCCGTTTCCCGAGCATTTTGACTGCCTGCATCCCCTCTTCATCTTTAAGGACATCTCCCTTTTCCCTTCCGATGACCAGGACCCGACCGGGAACGATGATCTGGTTTGCAAAGAAGAAATGGGTGATGGTATCAATCGTATGAATGGCGCCTGAGCGACGTACAGCCACCAATGCGGCTCCCACTTTATTTCTGTACATCACCCCATTGGCCAAAGAGACAAAGCCAGCACGATCAATCAATGCCTTCATCTCCGCGGTGACATCGGTGAAATAAGTCGGAGATCCAAGCACGATCCCCTCAGCTTCGATCATCTTTTCGATATACTCGTTGGCGGCATCATTTTTTACCCCACAGCGTTGATCCTTATTTTCAAAGCATTTGTAGCAAGCTATACAGCCATGAATCTCCTTTTCGGAGAGCTGGACCAATTCAGTCTGAATCCCTTCCTTTTCAAGCTCACGAAAGAGATGGGTAATCAGGAGGGTCGTATTTCCATCTTTTCTTGGACTCCCATTAAATCCAACAACCTTCATTTTGTTTTCCTCCTTTAAATGAGCATTTATTCGTTTGATCTTTTTTTCATAGGGGTTTACATATGATTTCATGGACCCGAAGCCCTGTCCATTTTGTGCTGGGTGAGGCCGTCGCCACAATCGCTGTGTCTGCCCCTGCTCCGGATCCAGCAATGGCTACCACCCTTTCAGAGTTTTCAATACATCCCCCATCACAGGCCATGAGAATGATCTCAATACACACCTTGATCCCATGCCCAAAGATACGAAGAAGATTGGCCATCACCTGAGGGGTTTTTATCCCATAGAACTCTTCCGTATGAAACAGCATCGTTCCAAAATGGACTCGATGTCCTTTCGCTTGAAGCTCAGAGACCAGTTCTGGAGGGAAGGGTTGGGTGTCTCGAAAACCATACTGCCAAGGAATGATCACCAGGTGGAGGTCTTGATTCCTGAAAAAATCAGCAGCGGCCTTTGCCGTATCTCCTCGAGTGGAGGCGAGCACGATCTTTTTAATCCCCCTGGTTTTGACCCTTTCGTTGACCAGACGTAGAACGTGGTGGGTATTTTCTTTGCCTGATTTTTCAAAATAGGTAATCTTCTCTTCCATCTCTACTCCTTTCTTCATTTAGCTCAATTCTTCGATTTGAATATCATCTTTAAGGTCGATACACCCCATCACCGTTTGGGCTGCAGGGCAGGAGGTGAGATAGGAAGAGAAAGCCTCTTGAGCTTCCTCCCTCTTTCCAGGGGGGACTTTTAGGTGATATGAAACCCGAATCTGGGTAATTTTTAGAACACCCTGCACATTCTCAATATCTCCCTCCACTTCAGCCCAATAGCGTTCTTCATGGGTAGGTATCTGTCTTTTGGCCAACCCCGAGGCCAAGGTTCCCATCATTCATCCGGCTGTGGCGGCTACAATATGATCCAGGGTGGCTGCATGTTCCTTTTCAGGCTCAACCTGGTAAAACTTTTTAATCCCTCCATGTACCCCATAATAGATAGGTTCATTAAACCCCTCTATCATGGCCCTTCTAATGGAACCCCTTTCTCTTACAATTTTGATACGAGATGTATGGACAATTTCTCCCATGCCCTTCCTCCTTATCTCCCTATCCCAGTGAGATTAAGTTTAATCTAACTTTATCAATTCTTACAGTTTATCAGGGAGGTTAAACCATTCCATTCAGGTTTAATATATTTTTAGACGGAAATCTACTTTATTCATTAGGATCCTTCATTTCTGTCATGAATCAGTTATAATTAAATCCCTTATCAGTCAGGAGAGCTAAAAGATCATGAGAAGATGGCTACTCAGAAAGATATCGATCCTGTGCCTCCAGCATTATAGAAAGATCCTTCTCCTTTTCGTTCTAATTTTAGGAATCGCTTTTTTTCTGACCGGGAGAATCCGTTTCGACCCTAACTTCCTCAAGCTCTTCCCTTCCGAGAAAGGACCAATCAAACTTTATATGGAGAATCTTCAAGAGACAGGATCTTTTGATTACCTTTTCGTTCTTTTGGAGAAACAGGGGGAGGAAGATCCAAAAGCCTTGATTGATTTCGGGAGGGAAATAGCCAATCAATTGAAGACTCTGGAGATATGGGGGAAAAAGGCCTTTAAGGAGGTACGTTTCCAGAAGGTTGAAGAGGAAGATCTGAATCAAATCAAACCAGTTCTAACATTTCTTCTTACCCGTCCCTTCCTTTTCATGGATCTTGCCGATCTTCCCAGGCTCAAGGAGAAATGGAGCGATGAGGGGATTAGAAGACAGGTTCGAAAGAATCGATCCATTTTGGTAAGTCATCCCTCCTTCATCATGAAAGATTTGGTCCTGATCGATCCCTTTGAAATGCGATGGCTCTTGTTGGAGAGATGGAGTCAGGGGATGAAGGGGTTGGAATTCGATGAGGAAAGTAATTTTCTCCTCTCAAAGGATCATCACTCCCTTCTCATTCTAACAGAGCCTTCCCATTCTGCCACGGATCTCAATTTTTCGAAGACCTTAATGGAGCTCTTGGAAGAAAAGGTTTCCCCCCTTCAAGGGAAGGGGATCAAGGTTTCATTTACAGGGGCCCATCCCATCGCTATTTCTGAGTCAAAGGTTCTCCGACTTGATATGCAGAGCTCCCTTCTCTTATCTTTGATCCTGGTACTGACTCTATTTTTCTACGCTTATCGGAGATGGATGGTCCTGCTCTTTGTTGGGCTTCCCCTCATCGGAGGGATTCAGTTGACCATGGGGATTGCCTCGATCACCTTAGGTACGTTAAACATTTTAACCAGCGCCTTTGCGGCCATCCTGGTGGGTTTAGGGATTGATTTTGCAATCCATCTCTATGATCGGTATCATCAGGAGAGGGCCGCGGGGGCAGAGATCTCTTCAGCCATAGAAGTCACACTTACCCAAACCGGGAGAGGAGTCTGGACCGGAGCCTTTACGACGATTTTTGCCTTTGCAGTTCTCTTTTTCTCTCGCGTTCAAGGAATGGTGGAGTTGGCCTTTCTCATCTCTGTAGGACTCCTCTGTTCCTTATTCTGTATCTATTTAATCCTTCCCTCTTTTCTGATCTGGACTGAAAAAAGAAGAAACCTTTATTCATACCTTCCTCTTCAAACCTTTCGTTTAAAATCTTTTTCTGGTTTTTTAAAGAAGAAACCCTTGCCTTTTCTCCTTCTTTTGATGGGGATTTGTCTCCTTTTTCTCTTCTTTGCCTTTCAGATTGAGGTGGAGAAGGATTTTAGAAATTTAAGGCCAAAGGGGTTGGAATCCCTTCAGGTATTTGAGCGGATGGTTCGCTCCTATGGTGGAAAAAAGATAGAAGCGATTACGATCCACAAGGGAGAGAACCTTTCTGCTCTTCTATCTAAAGAAGAAGCAGTGGCCTCCACCTTAGGGAGATTCCAGAGAGAAGGCAAGATCGATTCTTATCTCTCCCTCTCACAACTCATTCCCTCTCCTGAAAAGCAGAAGGAGATTGTGAAAGTCATTCGAGAATCTTTCGATTTAGAGAGGATAAAAAATAATTTCATGGAAGAATTAAAAAGGAATGGGTTCGAGATCGAACCCTTTAAGCCATTTCTTGGAGTCTTTGAGGCGTTGAAAAGAGGAGAGGTAGAAATCTTTTCCCCCGAGACCCTTATGACCTCCCTAAATCAAGGGCCTTTCCAGAGAAGTCTGGGCCCCCTATTTGCGAAGAAAGGAGAGGGTTATCAAATCATTTCCCATCTCTATTATGAGAAGGGAAAACTCTCTCTTGACCAATTAGAGAAGGAGATGCAGGGGGTTTCCATCACAGGAGTTGAGAGGGTAGAAATGGAGATCTTGCGAATCGTGAGAGAAGACCTTTTTCTCCTTACCCCCATGGCCTTTCTGATGGTTCTCCTACTTGTTTTTATCCATTTCAGAAATTGGCGAATCACTTTTCTCACCTTGATGCCTCTTGTCATGGGCCTCATCGGGATGGTGGGTTCAATGTCTCTGCTCGGTATTCGTCTCCACTTTGTCAATGCGGTGATCCTCCCTATGATCATTGGCATGGGGATTGACAATGGTGTTCATTTAATGCATCGGTTTTTAGAAGATGGAGGAATAGATGCAGGTCTTACCCTCCAAAAGATCGGAAGGGCGATGATCCTCTGTTCCCTGACCACCATGCTGGGATTTGGATCATTGGCTACTGCTCAATATCCAGCCCTTTCTACCATGGGTTGGATCACTATCTTGGGGATGGGTTTCTGCCTATTGGCCTCCCTCTGTTTTCTCCCTGTCCTCTTAATCTTATGGGGTCCAAAACTTCATGAATCCAAAGAAATATGATGTCATTGTGATTGGTTCTGGAATGGGAGGATTGATGGCCTCCTCTTTTCTTGCAAAGAGAGGGTTAAACATCCTCCTTCTTGAAAAAGGGGAACAAGTGGGAGGCTATGTCTCTTCATTCAAAAGACATGGTTTTACCTTTGATGCAACAGGGGCCTTTGTTGGAGGGTGTCAGAGGGGTGGAGAATTCTATCAAATTCTTAAAGAAATAGGCATTCAGGAGGAGGTAGAATTCATCCCTATCCATAGCATCCAAAATATCTATCCCGGGTTTGAGGTTCATCTCAGTCAAGGAGGTTTTCAATCCTATATGGAAGCTCTCATCACCCTCTTCCCTGAAGAGGAGAAAGGATTAAAGAGCTATCTCCATTTGGTCAAGAAGATTGGGAGGGAGCTCCAATCCTATTCTGAGATGACCTTGCTTAAGAAGGCTCTTTTCCCCTTTTATTTCTGGAACCTTGTTCGATTTCACCGAACGACCCACCAGAAAGTATTGGACCACCTTTTCCACGGAGGAGAGGTCAAGATGGCCCTCCACAGCCTTCCTACCACAGAACCTCCTTCAAGGACCTCCTTTCTCTTTGTGGCCACAGTGATCCATAAGGCTTTGATGGAGGGAGTTTTTTACCCGAGAGGAGGGATGGGAAAGATTTCGGAGACGATGGCTAAATTTTTTTGCCAGCGGGGTGGAGAACTCCTGCTTCAAACGGAAGTGGAACAAATCCTCATCCAAGAGGGAAGGGTGAGTGGGGTTCGTACAAAAGAGGGGAAGATCTTTCAATCAGAAAGGGTTGTTTCTGACATCAACCCAAATCGAATGGTAAAAATGCTTCCCCTTGAATTTCAAAACCCCTTTCAGAAAAGGTTTCACCATTTCGAGTATTCCCTCTCAGGTTTCATTCTCTATCTGGCGACAGACCTGGATATTGGAAGGATGGGACTTCCGTATTTTACTTATCTTCGCTTTCTTTCTGATTTAGAAGAGGAGGATCGAATCATGCAGGAGGGGAGGGTCCCAGATCATCCTTCTATGATCATTTCTATCCCCACTCTGCTTGATTCTTCTCTGGCCCCTCCAAGACAACATCTTGTTAGGGTCTTGGTGAATGTCCCTTATCACTATCAAGAAGCCTGGGGAAAGGGGGACCCTGAAAGATACAAAAGGATCAAAGAGGAGTTTTCACAAAAGATCCTTCAACAATTGGAAGCCCGGCTGATCCCAAATTTAAGGAGCCACCTTCTCTTTTTTGAAGCAGCTACCCCGTTGACTTTAGAGCGATTTACAGGAAATGAGAAGGGGGCAATGTATGGGTTGGCCTCGACCCCCCAACAGATAGGAAATTTGAGACCCTCTCATCTGACCTTCATTCCAGGACTCTTTCAAGTGGGTCATTATACCCATCCCTCCCATGGAATTGTAGGAGCAAGCCTCTCCGGTCTTTTTGGTGCAAGGACCATCCTAAGGCAAATGAATAGGATATAGATCACCTGGACTCTGAGATGAGGATCAGGTTTGCCTGGCTAAGATTTCATAAGATTTTATAAGCTGGGATTGGAATTTCTCTTTTAAACATTTTACAATCTCACTCAATGGAAAGGGTGGACTGTCTTTTTCTTCATGTCCCCAAATGGATCAACTACTACCGACCCATCAATCATTTCATCTGGATTAACTTCCTCCCTATGGGACTTCTTGGATTGGCTGATCTTCTCCATCGCCATGGCATCTCCACTCAGGTGGTTCATCTTGGAGTGGAATGGATTGAAGATCGTGAATTTTCGATCATTAAATACATCCAAGAGAAGTCTCCAAGGATCCTTGCCATTGATCTCCACTGGCATCCTCAGAGCTATGATGTGATGGAAATGGTTAAAAGGGTAAAAGAGGCATTCCCCTCGCTCTACGTTCTTCTTGGTGGATATACGGCGAGTTTCTTTCATGAAGAGATCATGAAAAATTTCGATGGAGTAGATGGGGTCATTCGGGGAGAAGCTGAGATCCCCTTGCTTGAGTTAGCCAAATCGCTTCTTCAGGGTCGAAATGATCTGTTTTCCATTCCCAATCTCACATGGAGGAGGAAGGGGAGAATTCTCATCAATCCCCTTTCCTATATTGCCTCTGAAAAGGAATTGAACGACCTTTCCTTTACCAACTTTTCACTCTTAAAGAATTATCTCACCTATATTCGATATATCGGCCAACCCTTTTATGTGAAGGGTGTTTCAAAAGAAAAAAATTTCTGGATGTACTCTCTGAAGTCACCGATATATCACCTCGTGGTGGGGAGGGGGTGTCCGGTTCAATGTACCTGGTGTGGGGGAGGGCGATTCTCCTCAGAGATCATCACAGGGAGAAAAGAGGTGACCTTCAGAAAGATAGAGAGGGTCCTTCACTCCATTCAAGAAGCAGTGGCCTATGGGTATGAAACCTTTCATATCTGCTTTGATCCCTTTCCTCAAACGCCCCAATACTTTCTCGACCTCTTCTCCTGCATCCGAAAAGAAAAGATAAGGATAGAATGCTTCTTCGAATCCTTTGGGCTTCCTACTCTCGATTTTATCAAGGCCTTTAAAGAAACTTTTCCAGGACCAAAATCATTGATTGCCCTCTCTCCTGATGTGGGATCAGATAGGATGAGAAAGATCCATAAGGGGTATGCTTACACCAATCAGGCCTTGATGGAGTCTCTGGATCAGCTAAAGGAGCACGGGGTTTTTTGTGATCTTTTTTTCACCCTTGGGGTCCCCTTTGAGAAGAAGGCAGATATCCAACAGATGATTCAACTCCAGCGGAGGATTCGCAACCAATATCCCAATGTGAAAGGGATTCGCACCTTTACCATTGAAATGGAGCCAGGGTCTCCCTGGCACATCGATTCTGAAGAATATGGGATCCAAACCTCACTGAAGCATTTTATGGATTTTTATCATTACCATTCTGGAGTCACGAGTGCTTTCTCCTCTTTGGGATATTGGATTCCAGATCATTTCGGGGGAGGAAAGGATGAGAAGGGGTTTGAGTGCGCACTCCAGAAGATCAAATGCCATCATTTCTGCTTCATCCATCCCGTTGCCAGGAAATCTTCCATCCCCTTCTGGGGAAGAAGACTCTGTGAGCTTTCAGCCCTCTTCTGGAAAATAAAGAGTCTTTTTTAATGGGTAATTCAGTAAGGCATCCCTTCGGATCGTCTCCCCTTTCTCTAAAGCATCCTGAAGAGAGGTGATGAGAAGTCGCAGGGGTAAATCCTGAGGATAGATTTTTCGGGCCTGATTTAAATTTGAGAAGGCCTTATCAAAATGGCCCTCCTTCAGCGATTCTATCGCCTCTGAAACCAGGGGTTTAATTTGATCCTTGAGCTGGCGTATTTCAGAGGGATTATGATCATAAATTTCGAAAAGGCTTATCGGGGTGGAACTCCCTTTTAAAAAGGTAGAGCCTAACTTACGAAACTTGTGTTCGTGTCGGTCTGACAATTGGTTTGCTACCTGTTCAGAGATGAGCATTTCTACCCCCAAAGATCGAGTCGCCTCTTCAATGCGTTTTGCTAAGTTGACCGTCAGGCCAAGAACTGTTGAATCCATCCGTTTGGGTGACCCAATCGTTCCTAAAATGACCGGTCCCGAGTGAATCCCTATTCGGATATCAATTGGGGGATCATTGGGATGGTTTTTTTCCTCATTGATCGATCTCAATATCGTTAGAATATCAATCCCACAATCTACAGCCCTTTGTGCAGAATCCTCTCCTTCAAAGATGCATAAGATCATGTCGCCAAGAAACTTATCGATGACTCCCATCTTTTGATCGACCACCTGGGTGATCCTTTCAAAGAGATGGTTAATAAGGGCAATGAGATCCTTAGGGTGGATTCGCTCGGATAAAGCGGTAAATCCTCTGATATCACATGAGAGGACTGTAACCCATTGTTGATCAGCCTCACCCAATCGGATCGATTTTAAGCCCTGTGCAGCAATACGTCGAAGATAGGCAGGAGGAACGAATCGCTCAAAAACATCCCTGGCCTCCCGAATCGCCTGTTCCAGAGATCGAAAATGGAGGGCAACCGCTATCGTTAGAAAGATCGATAACCTGATTGAGGCAAACCACAAGATCTGATCCTTCACCCAAAAGGTGATCCCCATAGAACGGAGGGCATCATGAAGACCTCCAAAGAACCAGATGAACAATCCAATCCCCATAGGGAGGAGATAGACAGGGCGTTGCCCTTTTATGCGGCGAAGTTTTCCAATAACCAAGAAGAAATAGAATAGACAGGCTGACAAGCAAAAGGATTGGATAAAGGATCTTAAGAGTTTGGATTGAGGGCGAAAAATGTTTACAGCGATCTGATCAGGCTCTAAAGGGAGTCCAAAAAGTAGAGTTCCCTGACCTATCAGGGCTAAGAGGGCAAGGAGAAGACCTATCCCACTTAATGACCAGAGAAGCCATTTTATTTTTTCGTTTGAGATGGACAAGTAGAACCAGAACCAACTGGGGGGTAATAGGGCTAATGAAGCATAGAGAATCCGGTATCCTACTAAGATCGATTCGGGTGTCTTTTGAAGACCATAAAGGAGCCACCCCAAGAAGGAGAAGGTGATCAAGAGATAGAAAAGAAAGAGAGGCCGTAATGGATGGTAATGGCGGTAAAGCAATGAAAGGATCAAACAGAGCACCGTCATCACCCCATTGGCTGCAAGACCCAACAAAGGCCCGACGCAGAAATGAGGAACCAACTCAGGTTGCATTGGGGATTTTATTTAAAAAGTAGTAATCGATTCCTTCTTTCTCTTTAACCTGAACCAATCCTTTTTCTCTTAGAATTTCTAAATGGCCAAGGGCCTCAGAGATCCCTAAAAAGACCTCAAAAGGGGGGACTTCAGGAAAAAGATCCATAGCAATTTCAAATGGATTTTTTTCTCCTCGGGATAAGGAATGAAGAACCTGATCCATGCGCTCCTGGTGGTGGGTAAAGATTTTTCGGATCAGATCTTTTGGATGATAGACTTCCTCTCCATGGCCCGGAAGCAAAAGGGAGATCTCCATTTTCTCAACCCTTTGTAAAGAAGAGAGATATTCTTTCAAGCTCGGATAACGGAAAGGAGGTTTAGTTTCATAGACATTCAGGATGGGATTGGGGGTAATTTCTTTTAAGAGATGATCCCCGGTGAATAGGATTCTTTTCTCAGGCCAATAGAAGCAGATCAGACCAGGGGAATGGCCAGGACAATGAATAGTTTTCCATTCCATGGATTTAAAAGGGATGGAATCATTGTCTTCTAAGAAGAAGGCCTCATCCAAAGGATCTGCCCAATCCTGTGAGGCTTCAATAAATTGGAGGGCCTCTTGGACTAATTTTTTAGGGACTCCATTCCTCAAGATAATTGACTTTAAGAAACCAAATGAATGGATGAGGGAGCGGATCCTCCCATATTCCATCGAATGGAGGTAGATGGTTGCACCAGAGATTAGAGCGATCATTTTAGCCTGGCCACAATGATCGATGTGTCCATGGGTGATGAGAATCCGCTCAATCGATTCGAGAGGATGGCCAATTGCCTCTAACCCTTTTCTTAAGGCTTCGAAAGAGGACTCTGTCTTTATCCCAGTATCGATAAGGGTGATTGGAGAATCCTCAATGAGATAGACATTGATTGATTTGAGGGAAAGCGGGATGGGAAGTTCAATTCGATAAATTTTATCAACAATCTGCTGGATCATGTATTTTCCAATCCTTTCTCACAAGCCTCATCAAACCTTCTTCTTTAACCCAATCCTAAGAGGGTCAATCAGTTAAAAGAAGGTTATCGTAGAATGCCTATTTAGTCAAGAGTGATTCAAGGGGCGAAGGAGAAAGGAAGAATGAGGCATCCTTTAAACAGCACAAGAGATCTCTGAAAAAGTATCTTAAGCTATATAGAATGGAGAGGGGTGATGGAAAAACTTTTGAGCAGATACCTTTAATATTA
>JBBIRT010000051.1:0-21898 GCA_037441725.1 Deltaproteobacteria bacterium
CGACGAAGCCAAGGAGGAAGGCACCGACAATCGCTCCCCCAAGGGACCCCAACCCTCCAAGGATGACCACTGCAAAACCCATAATCTCCGCAGTACCGCCCATGGTGGGGCTTGCAGCGGTGATCGGAGCAGCGAACATGCCACCTATGGAGGCGAGCATGGTTCCAATAGCGAACGTGACAAGACCCACGTTGTTGACGTTCACCCCTATGAGGGAAGCCTCTTCACGGTCTTGGGACACCGCGCGGATGGCACATCCAAACTTAGTCCACTTAAGAAGGGCAGAGAGGAGCACCGCGATCCCAATGGAGACAGCAATGGTGACAATGTGATGGAGACTAATTGCACCGTTCCCTATTCGCAGCACATAGTTGAAAGGGGTCTGAATACGCAGAGGCCAGGCTCCCCAGACGTTCGTAATCACATTGACAAGCACATATGTCAGACCGATGCCAGCGATGATGGCTATCACCGGAGATCCTCCAGAACCTGAGCTGCGGAAAAACACCCGCTCAAGAAGGGCACCTCCTCCAAAGGTTAGGAGGGCGGCGATGAAGAGGGCTGGCACAAAGGGAATGTGAAACCACTCGATAAGGCTATAGTGTATGAAGGCACCGATAGCATACATAGCGCCATGCGTCAGGTTGGGTATCTTCATGACACCAAAGATGAGGGTAAGACCCAGTGCCATTATCATGTATATGGCCGTTTGGACCACTGCATTAAGGATTACCTGTACGATCATATCTTAGATCTGTTCAGCCCACTCACTCTATAATTTAGTTAACCTATATTCATCGCGGGAAGGCCAGATCGCTTGAGTAGCCTTCCCGCGAGATTCTTCCTCATACGGAAAAACTATTACTTCTTCTTGCTCCGCTCCTGATATTCCTTCGTAAGGTCCTTGATCACCTCAGGCTTTGGATAGGAGGTTCGCAGAATCTTACCCGACTCGTCGACAAGCATGATGGCCGCAGGCACCTTAACCCCATCCTTTGTCCACCCTGCAACCATGACCTCCATGAGGGCTTGGCCTTTCTCGTCCCACAGTTTGTCGCCTCGCAGAGGGCTCATGGGTGTCTTAAGCTCATTGCTCAGAGGGAATTTGAATGGCATCTCAGCGAGGGCCTTGTTGATCTTTTCTCCGTCAGTGACCGTCCCTGCCATCTGGGCAGCTGAAACAAAGATCATTATCTCGTCCCATGCCCATGGGACTAAGTCGATGGGATACTCCTTAAACCTCTCGAAATAGTCTTTACCCCACTTTCTCACCTTGGGGTCGGGGGTTGTGAAGGCGTCCACCCCTTCTCCCTGGTAGACATTCCCGAGGTAGGAGGCGTAATTAGGACCAAGGATCGTGCGGGCCTGAACATCGGTCATGCCGGTATAGGAGCCAAAATAGCCCTTATATCCCAATTGTTTGGCAAGCATATACTGGGCGCACGCCTGAGGAGTCCCTGACATTTCACCTGTTGCACCACTGAAGATCACATCCGACTTCCAAGCGATTGCCTTCGTAATGTATGGGAGGAACTCATTGGCCTCAATTGGAACTTTGTACTGCTGCCACTCGATCTGGTCTCGAGGGATACCGCCGGCCTTCGCCGCGGAGTCGATCCACATCTGTCCCCCTGGAGTTCCCATTGCACCGACCTCAGACAGAACCGTCGCCCGCTTTGGAGCAAATTTGGTCTTGATGTATGCAGCTACGGCCGGCATCACCTGAGTGGGCGTGTTTCTGTACCTGTATATCCACGGGTCTTCCAGTTTCTCTGTCGTGAAAGGACTGTTGGTGATCATGGGAACCTTCATCTCAGCCAGTTTTCCATAAACCGGCTCGATCCAGGCACCGAGACATGTGATCATTGCAAAGATGCCTTTATCCAGTGCCCGTTGTGCCGCAATGGGTGTTTCCGAAGGGTTGCTGCCATCGTCCTCGGCTACGAGCTCGAAATGGTATCTGTCCTTCCCAATCGGCATTCCATTCGGATAGAGGACCTTGTTAAGGTAGTCGATCGCAAATTGACTTCCATGCTGTAGGGGTAATCCATACATACTCAAGCCACCTGTCAACATCCCCACATAACCAATTTTAGCAATCTTAATCTTTTCGGCTGCACACAAAGATCCCGAGCTAACTCCTGTAGCGATTAAAATGGCAATAACCATTAATACAAAATATTTCTTCATTTTTTACCTCCTTCTATGATAGATTTCTTTAAACTATCTCCGATCTGCTATAACCAAATGATTCGTTTCTCA
Organism: Deltaproteobacteria bacterium; assembly: GCA_037441725.1. Classification (GTDB taxonomy): domain Bacteria; phylum Desulfobacterota; class BSN033; order BSN033; family UBA1163; genus JBBIRT01. The sequence continues at coordinate 2,263 of JBBIRT010000051.1, forward strand.
CCCCCTTTCTTCTCACCATTTACCCTCCTTAGCCTTTCTAACTCATCCTTCTTCATCCCTATTTTCCCATTAAAAGGTTGGGAAGAAAGAGAACAAGATCAGGGATATAGGCAATCAAAAAGATAACGCAATAGATAGGGATGAAAAATGGTAACAGGGCCTTAACAATATCTTGGACCTTTAAACCTGTTTGATTCGAAAGAATAAATAGACCTACCCCAAAAGGAGGGGTTAAAAACCCAACGCATATGACCACCACTTCTAATACACCAAAATGAATCATATTTATCCCATAGGCCTTGACAATAGGAATGATCATGGGTGTTATGACTAACAGTATTGCACCGATATCGAAAAAGCATCCAAGCAATGTGAACAGGATGATAAAAAGGAATATGACAATCCCTGGATCACTCGTAAGGCCTACCAGTGTGCTTTTTAGTAAATTTGGAATATTCTCCATCGTCATGATCCAACCAAATACAGAGGCTGCTCCCATAATGGCTAAAACCAGCGCCGTGGTATAACCCGTGCGTAAAAATTGGCGGTAAATATTGGATAGACGAAGGGTCCTATAGATCCAAAAACCCAAAATGTATGAATAGAGCACAGCCACCACACCTGCCTCTGTGGGAGTAAAGATTCCAAATGCCATTCCACCTAAAATGATGATCGGAGTCATCAAAGCAGGAAAAGCCCTCTTAAAGGAAGGCCAGATTTCAGAGAAAGTGGCCCTTTGGGGTTCCTTGGGATACTCTCTATTCCGAGCGATGAAATAAACTACAATCATCAAACCCAAACCAATTAGGACCCCTGGAATCAATCCTCCCATGAATAATCGCCCAATGGACTCTCCAGCAATCATCCCAACCAGTATCATCGGAGCACTTGGAGGAATAATCGGTCCTAAAATAGAGGCTGCCCCTACCACTCCGGCTGCAAAGGGTTTATCATATTTCGCCTTCTCCATCTGTGGGATCTCAATGGCCCCTAACCCAGCACATTCTGCAGTCAACGTTCCTGTGATTCCTGCAAAGATCATATCTGCCACTACACTTGCGTGGGCAACAGAGCCTGTAATATGGCCAAACAGTTTTTTAACGAAATTGAACATCTCTTCTGAACATTTACTATCGTTCATTACTTCTGCGACCAACACATAGAGTGGAAGGGCAAGGATGGGGAAACTTTGTAAAGAACCACTAAATCGATGGGTCAGCGTGGTTAAAGGAAGGTTACTGAAAAAGATAACATAGACACTGGAGGCAATCATTAAAGAAAAGACAACAGGGATTCGGATGGCCATCCCTATTAAAAAGATGATAAGAATGATAATTGCCGTCATCAGTCTAGACTTCCTTTGAAAAAGGCTTTTATATCAATGCTTAGGTAATCTTCTCTTGCTCAAACTTTCAATCGTTGAATGAATCGTATAGACCAGCATCCCCACCACTCCCACCAAGACCCCTAAGGCAAAAAGTCCCATGGGTAAATTCATTCCCAACATCGATGATTTCATCTGTAGCTTCACCAGATTCCAACCTGAGATGATATGGATGATCAAAACAAGGGTGATACATAGATTTGCAAAAAATAAAAACATCTTCTTTACTTTTGGGGAAAAAACATCAAATAGGTAAGTGATGGCCACGTGCTCATCCTTCTTTTGTACCAAGCCTGCACCAAGAAGGACAATCCAAACCAGAAATAAGATCGATAACTCTTCTGCCCATGAAAATGGACGGTGCACGATATAACGTAAAAAAACATTGATGGATAAAATGATGACTATCCCAAATAAGGCGAGAAATACAGCATATTCAAAGAGGAGTGTAATGAACTTGATGAAGATCGCTCTCATCTTAGACCTGTTTAAAAAAGCTTTTATCTGAAAGGCTAAGGCTAAGGGAAAGGGAAAGAAAGCAGTGGGGGTAAGATGAGAATGCTGGCCTCTTAGCCTTAGCCTAAAATGTTTTTCAATTTTCTCTATTCTAAACCAATCTTTTTCAGTGACCCTTTAGCCCAAACCCCTTCGTCTTCCAATTTCTTTATCACCGTTGAGGCCTTTGCAACCCAAGCCTTTCGGTCTCCTTGAACGAATTGGATCCCTGCCTTCTCCATATTTTTCTTTGCCTCACCTTCGAGGGAGGCGGCTAATGTAGTAAAATAGTCTCCTGCTTCAACGGCTGAATCCCTCATGATTTTTTGGACATTAGGGGATAATTTGGAAAACACCTTCTCATTGATTAAAACACTTTGACCAACGAGGAGGCAATTCAAATAGGTACAATATTTCAATTGTTCGTAGAATTTCTCCTCATAAATCTGAACAATGTTATGATCGATGCCATCAACAACTCCCTGGGCTAAAGCCATGTAAACCTCACCCCATGGGATAGGTACAGCAGTCGCCCCAAGACCATTCCAAACATCAATTTGAATTTTCGATTGCACTTTACGAATTTTCATTCCCTGCAATTCATCAGGAACCCTTACAATTCTTTTCTTAGTCCACAGATGAAAATCAGGTCTCCAGCCATACCCAGGTAAGATTGGAATATTATTTTTTACCCTTATCCTCTCCCTGAGTTCCTTTAAATAATCATTTTTAGTAATAATGTCCCGGGTCATTAAAAAGGGCACACTAAGGATTAAAAGGTCCTTGTCAAAGATATAGAGCATCCCCTCAGATTCCAGAATCATATCAATCGAACCGATTGAAACGCCCTCAATCTGCTCGGTCATATTCCCCAATTGGGCCGCAGGATAGATATCAATCTTCACTTGTCCTTTGGTCCGTGCAGAAACAAGCTCTGCAAATTTCTTTGCATGCTTATCAATCATCCCATCCGCCACATTAATATGAGCCAATTTCAATGAAATGGGTTTCTCTTGACTTAAGGCTAAACCGTGTCCAAAAACGATAACCATGAATACCCCAATTACCACCAAACCTGTGATCCGCTTCATACGAACCTCCTCCCTTTTATCTTGCTTCTGATCGCTTTAAAGAATCATTTAATCATCCTCTCCCTTACCTTCTAAACTCTTCGATGCTCTTGGCAATCTTCCCATTGGGAAGGGTTATAGGTTCCACAATCCCTTCACTGTGGAGGGCCCAGGGGAGGATGACTCCAGAATGACCACCCCGTCCACCCACGACGACGATCTCAATATCTTTGGGGGTACGTGTGACCGGCATGGGATGCTTATGTTCAAATTCAGGTGGACGAACAGGAACGAGTCCTCTGTTTCTGACCATGGGGACATCGTGGACAGCTCTTAAGTGAATATGTTCACGGATCATATCTTTGGTATAACCCGAGTTCTTGAGCATCATCCCATGGTCTGGAGTAAGGACAACTACCATCGGGCCAGGCATATAAGCGTTGTTTGAACCGAGTGTCGTGCAGCAATCTGTAATCGTATCCAGTAGGTCATGCCCATTGAGACTTAAGAAGTCAATAATATCGTGTTGGGGTTCTGCTTTCATTACATAAACGGTTGTGGTTTCGCTGTTGTACCGTTCCTCATTGATCATCTGCCATTGAGCCAAACCGGGCTCTTCTGCAAAGCAGTAAGTAAATTCCGCTTGGGATGCAATACAATCAAGATCACAGAAGCCTGGAACGGATCGGCAGACATTCATAATCACCAGATTGACTGCTCGGCCAATCGTTGCGTTCATGGGATAACCGGGCCCCAGACACCCTTGCTTTCCTGAAATTCCTATCTCCTGGGCAATCGGTCCACTGACCAGCACCAGATTACCTCCTGGGTGGGAAGTGGTCACTGACTGGTGCAGGTTATACTTGGGATGATGCAGGGCTTTGAAGGCAGTGATCAAAATAGGCATGGCCTGCGGTTTACAGCCTGCCATCACGGCTGCGATCGCAACATCTTTCACCGTAACATTTTTACCAGTAGGACCTATTTCATACCAAAGCACCATCTCTGGATCAAAGGGACAATAGGCCAGCATCTTTTCATAACGAGCACGGGTAGGAGGGATGATGGGTAGCCCATCACTGATATGCTCCTCATTGAAGTAATCCATGATCTCATCCATATAGCAGCCCGGTTCATAGAGCTTATCTTCAGCCACTTCAATCCTGTCAATGATGGGTAAAAGCCCATCCTTTGATGGCGGGGTCTGATCCAATTTAAAATCAATATGGGCCACCTTCTTTAATCTTTCTCCTGTGGCGGTCAATGAATCAATGATGTAGTCCCACTTAAGATCGATCTGATTGCGGATCTCTTCCCTGGTGCTGGCCTGATAGAGGTCGATCTTACACAGACAGAGATTGCCTGCCCGATAGAACGCCACCCCTTCGACCAGCTCCCCTCCTGGAGGGGCGGTAATGTAAACGCTGGGTATCCCTAACTTTTCAAGGGCAATGGTTACAATACAGGTGGCAGAGGAGGTTCCCATATCGCCTAAGGCTACCACGGCTGCGGTGGGTTTCTCCTTAGCCAATTTTGCTGCGTAGGCCTCTAACTCCTGAGTGTTTTTACCGCGGACCGTCTCTTTATAATCAACAAAATGAGTGATCCCCATTTCACGGAATCTCTCTTTGATTCGAACAAAGACTTCACCATAATTGCAAAAATCCAGTTTGGTATTGTCATAGAAAAGGACCTTCCCTTTCTTTAACTCCTCAAGACTCACCCTCGGAGCAAGCTTGAGAATGGGTCTTTCCTGGACCCCACGTGGGTCTAATAGAGGATTCAACTTCTTTTTCATAATAAACTCCTTTCATGATTTTATTGATTTTATCTCACACCCCAATCACAGACCCAACGGCCTATGACCTGTCTTCTCTTCATGGCCTCAACCACATCGTTGATCTCTTCCACTTTAAACTTTTTAGTAATCAATCGATCCAGCATCAGATCACCCTTCATCGCCATATCAGCAAACCTTGGGATATCGACGTGAGTATGAATTTTCCCATACGTAACACCTCGAAGGTCTAAACAGTGACCGGCAAAGAATGTGAGGGGTAGCCCTACCAAGGCAGTCGGAGGTGCAATTCCAATTTGAATCATCTTTCCTCCAAGGCCCAGTGCCCAAGAAGCCTGGGTGGCTGCACCCGGATCACCTGTAACCTCAAAGCAGTAGTTGGCCCCGCCATCGGTGAGTTCCTTAATAATCGGCACAGGATCTTGCTTACTGCTATTGATAAAATGGGTAATCCCGAATTCCCTCGCAATGGCCTCCTTGCTAGCCTCTAAATCAACCCCAATGATGGGATTCGCACTCCTCAACTTAGCCCCCCTGACCACATTGAGTCCAACGCCTCCCATTCCCCAGATGGCCACAGACTCTCCGGGTTTAACCTCTGCCACATTGTAAACAGCCCCAACCCCTGTTGGCATGCAACACCCTAAAAAACAGGCCTGATCTAAAGGCATATCCTCTCTGATCTTGATGGCTCCGGCCTCAGGAACAACCATATATTCTGCAAACCCTGAAACATACGTTTGATGACATAGCAATTTGCCCTTTGAATCTGTCAGTCTCGATGTTCCATCAAGAAGGACCCCCCTCATAAATAGCTCCACACTCTTTCGACAAATATACCCTTGACCGGTCACACATTCAGGACAAGTCCCACAGGGAACCATCCATGCGGTCACGACATGGTCCCCTTTTTTGATAGAAGTTACCCCTGGACCCACCTCTTCCACAATCCCTGCAGCTTCATGGCCAATCACCGAAGGCAAACCAAAATTGACTTTGCCGATGATAAACCCAAGGTCCGAATGACAAAAACCCGTAAAGGCTGTCTTTACAAGCACCTCCTTTTCTTTTGGAGGGGATAGATTTACCTCTTCAATACTGACAGGTTGATTAAACGCTCTTAAAACGGCTGCCTTCATCTTCATTTTGGCCTCCTCTAATAGTTCCACATTATGGAACTAATTATATAATTTTGGAATTTATTCTATTCAACCCCTATCGTCCTTGTCAAGAAGAAATTAATTTTAATTACCCTGATCCAAGATGGATGCAACAGCAATCTCTCCTTCAGGCATGGGTAAAATTAAATCGCCCCATACTCTTTGCTGAACTCAATCATGGCCTTGACATTTTCAGGCTTGGCATCATCCATTCCAGTTCCGGTCGAGAGGATTAATCCTCCATCTCTCCCTACTCGATCAATCAAGAATTTGCAATAATCCTTCACCTGGTCTACTGTACCTGTACATAAGAGAGTTAAGGGAACATTCCCTGCAAGGCAGGCAATCTTACCAACCGTCTGTTTAGCTCGAATCATATCTGTGCGATCAAACCACCAAACCGTGCTCCCTTTTGGTAGATCAGAGATGATTTCCAGCCGTGAATGATAACTTCCTTCTGCAAAGAGGTAGGGAACAAACCCTTCGTTAATTAGGCCAATGATCACCTTTTTCAAGGTTGGCCAATAGAATTTACAAAATTGTTTCTCTGACATAAACCCATCTGCCCCTTTATGGAGGGGCATAAAAACAATCGGGTGGCCACTGGATTTACACGCCTCCATCCCTGCTTTGACCATAAATGGAGTGATCCTTTCACAGGCCTCTAAAAGCTCATCAGGATGTCTATACATATCCGTCATGATACCAACGGTTCCACGGAGGCTATCTCCAATCACATCGAAAGGAGCTCTGGCCAGTCCTCCTGAGAGGATAGGATATCCCTTTGCCATGAGGGTCAAGTTTAAAGCCTGAGCTTTATTCCCCCATCGACTTGCCTCCATAGAGGCCTCCATAAAGACTCGAAAAGCCTCTTGAGTCTCTGGAGTTCCAAGTGGAAGGAGTGCAGGCGCCACCAGGACTAACTCACTGATGGTAGGCAGGAGAGGCATATTTTCAAAAGGCTTAAGGGCTTTAAAGATTCGAGGGAAATAAACCCTGAGGAAGAATCCACTCGGATCATCAATCAGGTCCTGGTATTCTTCTGCCTTCATATACTCCCCTTCTACAAATTGATAAGATCGATCTCTATCCACTCCGTGACCTGGCCATAAGAACAGAAGATAATCTAAGAGATCAAAGACCTTCCCTGGAGGCATTAAACCAGGACCGTCATAGGCATCGGGTGAAAACTCATCGCAATACCTTGTCCAAACATGAGTCAAAACCTCATAATCATACATGGCATCATACAAGGTAACTCCAGCCAAGCGAGCGGGGAAGAAACTCGCAGCTGGACAAATCGGAATTCGCTTGGGTGGTTTGTTTAATTGGATGGCATCTTTAATTAGGGTGATCCGCTCTTTATAAGCCTTTTGGCTATCAGGGCCCTCAAAGGAGATCCCCTCACCTGAAAGCCAGATATCAAATCTTTGCTCCTGTCTTTCTTCTATTTTATCTTCTATTTTCATCCATCTTTCTTTCATCTAAATACATCCTCAATTAGTGAGTTCCATATAAAATCGCTCCCTGCTCAAGAAGAATCTTTTGGAGCTCTGAAACATCTTTCTCCAATTCCCGTGGGGTGATGTTCTTCTTCGCACAAAGGGCAGCTGCCACTCCTGCCGCCTGTCCTGTCACCATGGTCTGTTGTAAGAACCGCTGATAGGCATCCCGATCGGTTGAAATCGGTTTACCAGCCACCAATAAATTCTCAACATTTTTTGGTACAAGACACCGATATGGAATATCGTGAGACCCTCCATCTTTGGGATATTCATGGTTTTCATCGAGGGTAAGCGTCTTGGTGGATGCCGTGTGATGCCCACCCTTTGGAAAAGAACTCTTACCAATCACGTCTTCGAACTTCCTGGCCTGAACAACATCATCACTCGTCAATATATAATCACCAATGATTCGTCTGCTCTCCCGAATCCTTAACTCAGGACAGATTCGAGTGATGTAAGCCTTCTCAAACCCTGGCATATACTTTTTAATAAACTTCCATGCGATCACAATCTGCCTTCGACCCTCAATCTCCCCATAGGTTAAATCCCTTACATCGGTGGGATCGCAATTGGGAACATGGGAAGAATGCTGAAAATGGGCCTGGATCACACCTCCTTCTCTTGGGGTAAGGAAGAAACCCACTCCACTACGCCCATGCCATTCCCCTTTCGCCATGGCCTCTTCTCTTAGGGAAACCCATCCCATAATCTCACCTATTTCGGTAATGTCATTGACCTTCTTAATCCTTTCATGGATCTGCTCTTGTGTCCAATTCAGATAGGGATGGGGTCTAAAAATGAATTCGTTAAGATTCTCTTTGATATACTTTAAGACCCTGTCCCAATCCACTCCATCCACAGTAAATGAAATCGTGTGAGGCTGGAGTTTCTCTTTTGGAAGTTTTTCATAGGGAGCGCCAGCCCATACAGAAACGTCTCCCTCCCCTGTACAATCGATCACAACCTTACCCAAAACAGCCTGCCTGCCTGAGGTATTTTCTACGATAACCCCCCTTATGGTGTTGCCCTCTTTTAATACATCCACCACCAATGAATGGAGCAAAAGGTGGACCCCATTCTCTTCCATCATCTGGAACATCAGAAGCCCCCACCAATCTGGATCCACATAGGAAAAACTATATCCTGTCCGGAAATCTACTTTAAGGTGAGGAAGGGCATGTCCCTCCTTGAGGAGTCGATTGTGTGTCTCTTCCATGATCCCTCCAATGACCTGCTCCCATCGGGGATTAAACATCCAGGCATAGGCAAAACCTGGAGGACCTGAAACATTCATCTGCCCCCCTAATGCACCCAGCCGTTCGATGAGTAGGGTGTTCGCTCCGCCCCTTGCACACGAGATGGCTGCGGCCACTCCTGAGGTCCCTCCCCCTGCAATAATGACATCATAGTTTCCAAAGATTTCCATATTTTTCCTCCTTTTTAATGAATGGATATGATTTTGAAAACCTTATTTAACAACTCCCCAATCACAGACCCATCGACCAATGATCTGTCGACTCTTCATAGCCTCAATGACACTGTTAATCTCTTCGATCTTGAATTTTTTTGTGATCAATCTATCCAGCAGGAGATCCCCCCGCATTGCCATGTCAGCAAGCCTCGGAATATCTAAATGAGTATGAATGTTTCCATAAAGGACACCGATGACCGATTTGCAATGGGAGGTAAAAAAGGTAAGGGGTAATGGGGTCATGGAGGTAGGGGGTGTGACTCCTATCTGAAGGAGTTTTCCACCAAGACCCAGGGCCCATGAAGCCTGGGTGACTGCCCCTGGATCACCAATCACCTCAAAACAATAATTTGCTCCCCCTCCTGTGAGTTCCTGAATAATAGGAACGGGATCTTGTTTACTGTTATTGATAAAATGGGTAACCCCAAACTCCCTGGCAATAGCCTCCTTACTTCCCTCAAGGTCAACTCCAATGATAGGATTGGCGCTCCTTAACTTTGCTCCCCTGACCACATTGAGGCCAACCCCTCCCATCCCCCAAATGGCAACAGATTCACCGGGTTTAACTTTAGCTGCATTATAGACAGCTCCAAACCCTGTGGGAAGGCAACATCCTAAAAAGCAGGCCTGATCTAAAGGCATATCCTCTCTAATCTTCACTGCCCCTGCTTCTGGAACAACCATATATTCTGCAAAACCTGAGACAAAGGTTTGATGGTATAATTTGTTACCTTTCAAATCGGTGAAACGTGTCGTTCGATCCAAAAGCAATCCTGATCTGAAGATTTCAGCACTGTTTCTGCAAATATATCCTTGACCAGTGACGCACTCAGGGCAGGTCCCGCAAGGAACCATCCATGTGGCAACTACATGATCTCCTTTCTGAACCGATGTCACCCCTGGCCCAACCTCCTCAACGATCCCAGCAGCCTCATGACCGAGTACTCCAGGGAGCCCAAAATTGACCGTACCCCTGACAAAATGGAGGTCTGAATGACAGAAGCCCGTATAGGCAGTTTTGATCAGAACCTCCTTCTCCTTGGGTGGATCAAGATGAATCTCTTCAACGCTTACAGGTCTGTTAAATTCCCTCAAGACAGCCGCTTTGATTTTCATAGCAATCCTCCTAATCTCTTAAATTCGTTCCTTGATCCTTCATGCTGAAGGACTCCCTATGGCCAAAAATCTCGGGCCACATCTTCAAGCCCCAATTCGAGTAGCTTTTTCTTACTGGGTTTACCTGTTTCTAAGTCCCAATCCATTGCCTTAAAGTATTCAGCAACCATATGATTTACATCCACTGTGATATGGGCGGTGGGCCCCTCTTGAAGAGGGGGATCACCAATGGTTCGGCCAGGCATTTTAAAATCCTTTGGGCTTAACCCTTCACGAACATTTATTGCCTGTCGAATAGCAGAGATCCTCTCTCCTGTTTTGAGAAGTTCTTCAGTAGAAAATTGCCAACCCGTCACTAACGAAAGGAATCTTGGAATGGTATCAATGGGGGTTACCATTCCAGGTCCCAGATCAGCCAAGAGACAGGCTCCCGAGGTATTGCCGAGATGGCTATGATTCCTGAACAGGGCTTCCCATCTTCCTTTTCCAGTATAGGTGTATTTGAATGTATCAATATCAACAGGAGTGATTTTCACTCCAAAATGGGGAAACTCATAATTTTCAGATGCATGCATCTCAAAATGGGCACAGCTTCCCTGCATATGACGACCCGGGGTTGGATCAGATTGATAGACCGTGGCAAAGCTGGGAGTACTTCTTGGATCGTGCATGGGGAGCTCTTGTCCATGGATATGAATCGCATATTTTTCTGCCCCTCGATTGATTCTTTCCGCTGCCACTTTGACCCCATCCGCTAACACCTCTCCAAACCCTTCTCTCCTGGCGATCTTTTCTGTCATGGCCACAATGGCCTGATGGTTTCCCCAGGTAAGATCAATCCCATCGGTATCCTTCTGGTTAATAATTCCTTTTTCATAACATTCCATTGCAAAAGCAATGGTGGCCCCGGTAGAGATAGTATCGAGTCCATAGCGATTGCAAATCTCATTGGCCATGACGATCGATTCAAGATGATCATTAAGACAAAGACCCCCAAAGGCCCCAAGGGTTTCATATTCAGGTTTGTGAGCCCCGGCTCGATATCGGTATTCACCCACTCCTTCCTTCATGTGTCCCCCACAACTGATTGGACAGCGATAGCAACCATATTTCCTCTCTTGAAGGTTAATGACATGGACATCGCTGATGAGATGGCCATTGGGTAAATCTTTTTCTCCCACTCCTCCCCAATTCTTTACTGGACACTCCCCCGACATGATGAATTGGGCTGTGATGCCACAGGTCCCAAACCGCTCAAACAACTCTCTCACTGGCTCTGACCTTTTTAATAACTCCTTTCTCAGCCTTCTGATCTCCTCTCGGTTAGCAACGGGGATCTGGGCTTTTCCCATCACGGCCACAGCCTTCAACCCTTTGGAACCCATGACGGCACCCACTCCTGACCGAGCAGCGGCCCTTCCTTTATTATTGATCACACAGGAGATCAACGAGCATCTTTCTCCGGCTGGCCCAATACAGGCTACCCGCACTTCTTTTCCTAACTCACTTTTCAGAATATCCTCTGTCTCAACCGTATCCTTTCCCCATAAGAAACTGGCCTCTCTGAGCTCTGCCTTTCCTTCTTTAATGAAAAGATAGACGGGTTTGTCTGACACCCCTGTAAAGAATACGCCATCATAGCCACTAAATTTAAGGTATGGGCCAAAATCCCCACCTGAATTTGCGTCCCCCCATCCTCCAGTCAGAGGGGACTTTCCCACGATGACGGTGTATCGAGTTCCATAGGGAAAATCGGTTCCGGTTAAGGGTCCTGTCATAAACCCCAAGGTGTTTTCTGGACCCAAAGGATCCACCTTCGCCCTCTGGCGGGTATAAACGATCCTTGCTCCCACCCCATAACCACCAATGAAGTCACGATAAAACTTTTCATCCGGTTCCTCTGTTTTCATTTCTCCCGTGGAGAGATTGACAAATAATATTTTCTCCATATACCCTCGTGCCATAGTCTGACTCCTTTCTTTGGATAAAAAAGAGCTCATTTCTTAAGGCCATATTGATTCCACCAACCTGTTGCACCTACAAACTTATGGAATCGGTCCTTACCCTCCCTATCCCCGTCTGGCTCCTTACTTGGGATCCCCCATTATTTCCACATAGTGGAATTAATTTCACTATTTTGGAATTAATTCTATTTGAAATCATAACCCCTTGTCAAGAAAAAAATTTTGACAAACCCTTTGCCAAAGGGTTATATTAAACGATGCCACGAAGGCAACGGGGACAGAAGCCCCTCTTACCTCGTGGTTTTTTTATTGCAGAAGAGATGAAGAACCGAAAAGCGTTTTTCGATCATCATGCCAATACGTGGGACAGGGAACTTCATTATCAGGAAAGAATTTATCAGCTCCTCGAGGTGGTGAAGTGGTTTGAACTCTCTCGAGGTGATACTGTCCTGGATGTCGGAACAGGAACAGGGATTCTTCTTCCATTGATCAAAGAGGCCATTGGTTCCGAAGGAAACCTGATGGCCATGGATTTTTCCTTCAAGATGCTCTTGCAGGCAAAAGCCCGTCAAAGCAAAGAGAAAGCCCTGATTAACGCCAGTGTTTCGGCCATCCCATTTCAACCCAACCGATTCGATCGGGTAACTTGCTTCTCAGCCTTTCCACATTTCCCTGATAAATTTCAAGCCCTTTTGGAAATGGTCAGGGTCCTAAGAAACGGAGGGAAACTCTTTATCGCTCATCTTCATAGTGTGGAGGAGATTCAACAGCTTCATAAAGGCATTGGCGGTCCTGTGGCCCATGACTCATTGCCTCATCTGAATCAGATGGAGGAGTTCATGAAGAGGGTAGGTCTTTCCGAAATCTCTATTATCAATCAGCCTGGGAAGTTTTTGGCTCAAGGTCAGAAGAGTTAATGCATCATTCTATTGAATTGATCAATGTCTATGTACGACTGGGGAATGTAGAGATCCTTCGAGGAGTTCATGTCGAAGCCAAACCGTACGAATTCATCTCTATTGTAGGAGCAAATGGGGCAGGCAAAACCACCCTTCTCAAAGTAGTGGATGGGATATTCAAACCTGACCAAGGTCAAGTGATGGTATTGGGGCAAGATCTTAATTTCTGTAATAAATTAAGTACCCTCAGAAAGAACATCGCCGTCGTCCCTCAAAAACCGAATCCCATTCAATTTCCTATTCGTGTGGAAGAGGCCGTGATGATGGGCCGCTATGGGAAGATTGGTTTATTCCGAAATCCAAAGTCAAAGGATTGGGAAAAGACCAATGAAGCGATGGAGGCAGTCGGAATAGGATCCTTCTCAAAAAAGTTAGTGGGTGAACTTTCAGGAGGGCAACAGCAGAAGGTTGCCTTGGCAAGAGCCTTAGCCCAGGAACCCTTAATCCTGCTTCTGGATGAACCCACCACCTACCTCGATAGTCTTTCCAGATCTGAAATTATGGAGATCATCCATACGGTTCATCATCAGAGGGGATTAACCACCCTTCTGGTCTCCCATGATGCGCAACTGGTGGAGCAATACAGTGATAAGACTTATCTTTTGGAAGGGGGAAAGAGCTATCTAATTCGGGGGCACGTGTGAGCTGGACCGAAAGTCTCCATTTTCCTTTTATGCAGCATGCCATCCTGGCTGCCTTTTTTGCTGGGATTTCATTTCCCATGGTTGGCGTTTTTACCATCTCCCTCAATCTCATTCCGCTCCGTTTTGCTATGATGCATATCGCCTTATTGGGGGGAGCCATTGGGCTCTTTCTAAAAGTGGACCCTATTTTTTCGGGTATGCTTCTTTGTGCACTTTCTTCTTTGGCTCTGGGGCCGATTTCAGAAAGAACAAAATTAGGTGTGGGGACTGTTTCGGGGTATTTCATGACCCTTACGCTCGCTTTAGCCTTTATCCTTTTTTATAAAGCCGACATCCATGTTCTCCAGGCCTTTAGCATCCTATGGGGAAACATCCTTTCCCTCACCTGGTTGGATCTCATCTTTGTGATCGTGATCAGCCTTATAATTTTAAGTATGATCTTCCTCTTCTTTAAAGAGATTCAGGCCATTCTCTACGATCGTGAAATTGCCTTGACGGTTGGTATTCCAGAAAAGATCCTTTACTTTTTAATCATCTTTATGCTCGGTCTCACCATTGCAATCTCCATGCGAGTGATTGGGGCCCTCTTAGTAGATGCCTTTATCCTCCTCCCTGCTATGGGAGCAATCCTCATCTCAAAGAGTTTGAAACAGATCTTTTTTTTCTCATCCCTCTTTGGTTTCATCTCAGGTATGATCGGTCTTTATCTATCTTTCCTTTTTGATATCCCGGCAAGCTCAATGATTATTATAGTTGCATCTTTCATTATTGCCTTTTGTTTTTTAATCCAGAGGAGGTCAGCCATGGAAAAACTAATGAAAATATTTTCACAAAGAAGAATGGTAATCTTGATGATCCTAATCATCGGGTCAGGAAACTTTAAGTTCCCAGCGGCGGCCATGGCACAGGAGGGGGTGGTCGCCTCCACCTCATTAGCTGGAGCGATTGCAAAGGCAGCAGGGCTAAAGGAGGTTCGGGTAATCGTCTCTTCTGAAATGAAACACCCTCCCGAGTATGATTTAAAGCCCTCTGATCTTTTAATATTTGAAGGGGCCAAGGGGGTGATCTATGGGGGATATGAAAGGATGGTTTCAAAGCTTGTTGAGACTTCAAAAAATAAAAATATCCTCGCCATTCAGATCAATACAGAGACTTCCCCTGAAAATTTAATCTCTCAAGCAAGGAAATTATCCGAAATCTTTAAGACCGAGAAGGAAGAAAAGATCTGGGAGGAGAATTTCTTAGAGAAACTAAAAGAACTCAAAATAAAGGTTGCCTCTTTCTCTGGAAAACGTGCCATTGTTCACCGTTTTGCCCAACCCTTTGCCCAATGGGCAGGGCTCCAGGTTGCTCAAATTGTTAGCCCTGGAGAATTGACGCCCAAAGTAATTGGAGAGGCTGTTGCTAAAAATCCTGAAATCGTCGTTGATATCTATCACTTTCCGGTGGCCCAGGTCATTGCGGAGAATGCGAAATGTCAATATGTTCAGATAATCAATTTTCCTGGTGTTGGAAACACGAAGACTTTGGAGGATATCTTCGAATACAATACCCGACAGTTGCTAAAAATCTTCCAATAATTCAAATCATCATGGTGGACCCTAAAGAAAATAATCTTATGCCCTTGAAATTCCCTCTCCTGATCATCTTTCTAATCACCTTCGATTCACTATTTTCTCCTTCGGCTCTATTCCCACAAGAAAACCTATGGAAGAAGATGGATGAAGGGTTATATTTAAGTGATTTTCATTCCAAAAAGATTACCCTCCTCAAGATCGATCCAACATATTACTCCTTTAAGCTTTTATGTGCCTCTGAAAAAGGAAACCACCGATTGACTGTAAAGGAATGGTGTCAAAAGCATCACCTGATTTCAGCCATTAATGCTGGAATGTACCAGAAGGATGGGATTAAAAATGTGGGCTATATGAAAAATTTCAGTCATATCAATAACCCAAAATTGAATAAAAGATATAAAGCGCTTTTAGCGTTTAATCCAATAGAGGCATCCCTCCCTGAAATCCAAATCATAGACATGACATGCCAGGATTTCGAGACGCTCATGGATAAGTATCAAACCCTTATCCAGGGAATAAGAATGATCAGTTGTCGACAAGAAAATGTTTGGCAGAAGCAAGATAAGAAGTGGAGCACCGCTTCATTTGGTATAGATAAGAGGGGAAATGGGTTATTCATCTTTGCAGAGTTCCCCTATTCAGTCCACGACCTCATTGATATCCTTTTATCGCTCCCCATTTCAATTTACAATATGATGTATTTGGAAGGCGGTCCTGAGGCGGCTCTCTATTTTTCAGCCAGTGGAGTTGAATTCGAAAGGGTTGGATACCATGAAGGGAGTCCAAATGAAGAAGGTTTCCCAAGGTCTTCCCGTCCCATTCCCAATGTCATTGGAATTGCAAGACGATAAAGTGGATTTTTAATACACGATCAAATCTTTCCACCATAAGGAGGGTTTATGAATGCTTCAAGGATTGATCCAGAATTAATCAAGAAAACGACTGAATTCCATGGTCACTGGTGTCCAGGGTTAGCCATTGGCATTCGGGCTGCCGAACTGGCTTTGAGAGAGATCGGGAAGGCATCAGACGAAGAGATTGTTGCTGTTGTGGAGACCGATATGTGTGGGGTGGATGCCATTCAATTCTTGGTTGGATGTACGTTTGGTAAGGGAAATCTCATCTTTAAAGACTATGGGAAAAACGCCTTTACTTTTTACCGGCGCAGGGATGGAAAGGCCATCCGCTTGGTTACTCGTCCATCCTCAACCGCCTCTGATGATCAAGAATCTCTCATGAATAAACTTCGTGAAAAAATGGAGGGTAAAGATTTAACGGATGAAGAGAAGAAGATCTGGCAGGAAACACGAGAGGCAATCTCTAAGCGGATCATGGAATCCAACCTTGAAGATCTTTTTGAAGTAAAAACTCCGTCGGATCCCGAACCCAGAAGGGCAAGGATTCTAATCAGCTTGATCTGTGAATCGTGTGGGGAATCGGTCATGGAAACCCGAACCCGTCGTCTTCAGAATAAAACGTTCTGCATCCCTTGCTTCGAGGCCTTAGAGAGGAGATATTGAGAAGATAGACCAGGTTCACCCTCTAAGATTGGCTGATAGCCACTTTTTCTGAAAGTAGGTCAACCTCAACGATAGGTCTCTAAGATCTTTCTCAATTTCAGAAGATCTACCTTCTGCGAAACGATTGGACCTTTATTTAATGATGAAAAGTATTTTTCAAAGGAGGATTTATCATTTTTATATATGATCCCAACTGGAATCTCCTCTCCCCACTCTTCAGCAACTTTTATTGCCCTTTCCCAATCATAAGGATTATAGGAAGAGGGAAGGGGTTTGCAACGATCCCTGTACCATTTGAAGGTATTGACTCGATTAAAAGAGATACAGGGTTGAAGAATATCAATTAATGAAAATCCAGGGTGATCGATCGCTTGAACCATAAGATCTACCAGATGCTCTTCCATTCCAACAAATCCCCGTGCCACAAAGCCTGCATGCATGGCAACGGCTACGGCAACAGGATTGAAGGGAGCCTCAGCAACCCCATTTGGCTGCGCCTTGGTAACAAACCCTTCATCCGAGGTTGGACTCGCTTGCCCCTTGGTTAGCCCATATACTTGGTTATTGTGGACGATCACAGTAAGATCAATGTTACGTCGGATTGCAGCCAAGAAATGGTTTCCTCCCTCTGCATACATACATCCATCTCCACTCTCTGCAATCACAATAAGGTCAGGGTTGGCAAGCTTGGCACCAGTGGCCACCGGAAGACTTCGGCCATGAAGTCCATTGAAAATATTGGCATTGAGATAATGAGGGGCCTTTGCCGCCTGACCAATTCCTGAAACAAAGAGGACCTGATGGGGTTCAATTCCTTTCTTAACTAAAGCCTCTTTAATGGCTTTTAAAAGAGGAAAATTACCACATCCTGGACACCATGCGGTTTGATATTCTCCATAATCCTTCAAAGTGACCATCGTATTCCTTCCTTTCTTGTTTCTAATTTAGGTTTCTCAGAATATATTGAGGGGTAAGGGCTAACCCATCATATCTTAAAATCCTTTTTTCAATTTTGAACCCTGTTTCTCTTCGAATCAACTGAGCCAGTTGTCCTGTGGCATTACTTTCCACACAGACCACATGTTTTGCCCCTTCCAAATGGTGAAGGAATTGATCTGTCACCATTGGCCAAACCTGAGAAAAATGGAGCATAGATGCTTTGACTCCTTCTGATAAGAGTTTTGAAACTACCTCCTCTACAGACCCTTTACTCGATCCCCAACAGATAAAAAGGATTTCAGGCTCCAACTCTCCCTTAAAAGTGGGAGGAAGCGCTTCTGCGTATAATCCATTCCCTTTTCTAAGGCGTTTCTCAACCATTTTGGGTCGAATCGCAAGATTCTCAGTCATATGCCCATCTTCTGTATGCTCATGACTATCCGCAACGACAAGATTTTTAGTAAATCCTGGAAGCAACCGGGGTGAAATCCCGCTTTCAGTGATCCGATAACGAAAATAAGGGGTCTCGATCGAATAGAGGGTCATCGGGGGGTGAATATAAGAGAGTCTCTCAACATCGAACGGTTCGATATCATGGTAAGAATCAGCTAAAAAATGATCTGTCAAGACAAAGATAGGCCCCTGATATTTCTCTGACAGTTCGAGAGCCTTTCGAGTAAGGTGGAAGCATTCCTCGATTGTTCCTGGGGCAAAGATGGCCCTGGGAAATTCCCCGTGTCCAGCTTGAAGAACAAACCAAAGCTCCCCCTGCTCAGTTCGAGTGGCCAATCCTGTCGCTGGCCCAGGTCTCTGACCGACGACAATCACAATAGGGGTCTCACTAATTGCTGCAAGGCTTACGGCCTCCACCATCAGGGCAAATCCCCCTCCTGAAGTTGGAACGATACTTGGAGCGCCTGCATAAGAGGCCCCAATCGCTAAATGGATTGCAGCAATTTCATCTTCAGCCTGAACCACGATCAAATCCATCTCCTTTGACCAATCGATCAGTGTCTGGGCAATTGAAGTCGAAGGACTCATTGGATAATAAGCACAGAATTTCAGGCCTGCAGAAATGGCTCCAAGAGCCACAGCCTCATGCCCATTCATCAATAATCGAGGAGAGGGGTTTGGAATAATGGGAAGGGATTCTATGGGGTAGGATTGAGATTTAAACCAGCTATAGCTTTTCTCAAGGATGGTCAGATTTTCTTGGGACTTTTCCTTTCCGAGCACATCCCTAATGGTCTGAGCGATTAACTGCTGATCCAAACCCAGTAAACAACCTGCAATCCCTACGGAGGCCGTGTTCCAATATATCTCTTTCCCAAATTCTTTAAGGGGGACTCCAATCCAATTTTTATCATTTCGATTCCAGGCCCTATCTCCAATGATAAAACCTCCGGGAAGCACCTCCTTTTGGTGCAAGTCGATGGTCTCTTGGTTAAGGGCAATCAACAGATCGATCCCTTCGACAGGGGCCAACACCCTATTCAAACCCACTCGAATAGAATATGTATTATGTCCTCCCCTGACCCTGGATTCATAGGTTTGAGTCACATGGACAGAGTAGCCACTTCGAACGAAGCTTTTTGCAAAGATAAGACCAATAGTTTGAAGTCCCTGCCCTGCTTCACCTCCAATAAGAATATTCTTCGATTGACTGTTCATCACGCCTCTACCCTTTCTTCTTATAGTGTTATTTCTCTTATGAGAAACATCCCCTTAACTCCTATCAAATGAAAAAAGTTTTAGAATTAATCAAGTAGGACTACTGAATCATCTAATCAAATTACAAAAAAATTTGATCAAAAGAAATGGGGGAAAACTCTATTTTAGAGTGAAAAATTTTGTATTTTTACTTGTTATAAAGAGAATTCTGATAGTCACTATTTGGTTTTCAGGGTAAGTGTTCTTATGAAATTTTTCTTTTTTTCCTGATAGCATGAAGTTCTGTGTTCTCTCGATGCTCTTTAAAATCTTTCTGAAGAGATATTAACCGGTCTTCCATCCTCTTAAAATGCTCATCATGAC
>JBBIRT010000052.1:0-21460 GCA_037441725.1 Deltaproteobacteria bacterium
CTCCGATTGAAGCCTTTTTATCTCCTCCGCCTTTCTCTCTGGTAGGACTTCTGCAAGGACACGGTCAATCCCGATCTGACTGGCAATGGCCTCGGCTGTCCGACGATTATCTCCAGTGATCATGGCTACTTCTATTCCCATCTGATGAAGGGCTTGAACAGCCTCCTTCGAGTTCTCTTTGAGCGTATCGGCAACAGCAATGATTCCTGCTGCCCTTTGATCAAAGGCCACAAACATAGGGGTTTTTCCCTGATTGGAAAGATCCTCAGCCTTCTTCAAAAGTCCATTCAGTTGAATTCCCCGATCTTTCATCAGCTTCTCATTCCCCAACAAGAGCAGTTTCCCATCAAGGGTGGCTTCAATCCCATGCCCAGCAATGGCGTTGAAGTTCTTTGGGTCGATGAGTGGGAGGTTTTCCTCTTTGGCTTTATTAACAATGGCCTCTCCCAGGGGATGCTCTGATCCTTTCTCTGCTGATGCAGCATATCGAAGGAGCTCCTCTCGTGTGAAGGGATGATGCTCGATAATATCCGTAACCGAAGGCTCTCCCTTGGTCAGAGTCCCTGTCTTATCCATAACGATAGCGCTCAGCTTATGGGCTGTCTCTAAGGCCTCACCACTTCGGATTAAGACACCGTTTTCGGCCCCCTTTCCAGTTCCTACCATGATTGAGGTAGGGGTGGCCAGTCCCAGAGCACAGGGACAGGCAATAATGAGCACCGCTATAAAATTGAGAAAGGCATAGGTTAGGCTTGGAGGCGGCCCGAAGAAGAACCAAATGCTGAAGGTTATGAGAGCAATGGAAATAACGATAGGAACAAAATAGCTGGCGATCACGTCAACCATCCGAGCAATGGGTGGTTTTGATCCCTGGGCCTCCTGAACAAGGCGAATGATCTGAGCAAGGACGGTGTCCTTTCCTACATGAGTGGCCTCAAATTTAAATGTCCCATTTCTATTGATTGTGGCTCCAATTACATGATCCCCAACCTTCTTCTCGACCGGTAAAGATTCTCCGGTCACCATCGATTCATCGACTGAGGAATATCCTTCCTTGATGACCCCATCCGCTGGAATCTTCTCTCCAGGCCTAACGATAATAATATCCCCTAATTCCACCTCTCCAATGGGAATATCAACCTCCCTGCCGTCACGGATCACCTTTGCCGTTTTGGGCTGAAGACCGACCAACGTCTTGATCGCCTCTGAAGTTCTTCCCTTGGCCCTGGCTTCAAGAAATCTTCCAAGCAGGATGAGAACGATGATGGCTGCTGAGGTGTCAAAATAGACATCCATCATAAGACCTTTGACCATGATTCGATGAGGAATGAAGGTCACGATGAGGCTATAAAGATAAGCAGCCGAAGTCCCTACTGTAATCAATGTATTCATGTCACTGGTCTTATGTTTTGCAGCTTTCCAAAATCCAACATAGAACTGCCACCCTGCCCAGAATTGAATGGGGGTGGCAAGTAAAAATTGTAAGAAGTAATTTATCTCCCTATGAAGCCCAGTCCACCTCTCTAAGAGACCTGCTCCATACATGAGAAAGAGAATGGGACCAAGAAGGATTGCACCAATCATCCATTTCCACTTTAATTTTGATAGGTCAGCCTCTCGGAGAAGCCTTTCTTTCTCAACGATATCTCCTTCTTCGACCTCTAAGACTTGATATCCAATTCCCTCTACGACTTTTTTTAGATCCCTTATCGAAACCACCTCGGGGAGATATTCGATCAATGCCCTTTCGGTAGCGAGATTTACACTCACTCGAAGGACTCCTTTGACTGAACGGATCGATTTCTCCACCTTATTGACACAGGAGGCACAACTCATCCCCTGAATGGGGAGGACGATTTTCTCTGATTTTGCACCATATCCCAGATCCTTCACCTTTTCGATTAGATTCGAAACGTTGATTTGATCGGGCTGGAAAAAAACCGTCGCCCGCTCCGCAGCAAAATTGACTGTAGCCTGAGAGACCCCTTCAAGACTGGCCAAACCTTTCTCAATCCTGGCTGCACAACTGGCACATGACATCCCCGTGATGGAGAGGTCAATCCGCTCGACCCTTCCTTTTGAGTCATTTAGGTCCATAGATTTCCCTTATTTCAACCAATCAAGATTGGCTTTTGATTCTTTAGCTTCTTTTGAAAGCTTCTCTAACATCTCATTAGCCTCAGTAATCTGAGCTTCATATTTTGCTTTCTCTTCATTATATTTATTTGTTTCTGCTTGATACCGAGCCCGACTCACAAGTCCCTTTTGAGCCATTGTTGCGGTTTTATCCGAATATTCCTGCCGCAATCTATCAAGGTTTTCTTTTGCCTCTCTCAACTTTTCCTTCCATGGGTGAACCTTTTCTCGCCACCAGGCTTCACCCCTTCCATAAATATCCCGTTCTTCTTCTATAGGAGGGGGAGGGGGTTGGGAGGAAGGAGCCGGGGGAACTGGTTTTTGGAAATCTTCTTCCTCTTCCTTCTGAACTTGATGACGATAAAGGGGTGGAACTTTCTCATAGTCATCGGTAAAATTTATCACCCCATTTTTATCCACCCATTTATAAATCGTTGCCCCATGGGCAGGCAGAACGAAAACTATTAAAGTTAAAAAGGTAAGAAATGTTTTCATCTTTATGCCCTCCTTCATCGGATGGTTAACCATTGAGATAATCAAGGTTCTAAAGGGGGATGGAATTTTTCATTTTTCAATAAATTGATTCAAAAGATTGACTACCATTTCGCTTCTCCAATCCCTCGGACCTATTGCTTTTCCTAAAATGACCCCTCTCTTATCAATTAAAAAGGTGGTTGGAATCCCTTGAACTTTAAAAAGATCATACACCTGATGGTGGGGATCAAGCAAGACAAGAAAGTTGTATTGATGCTTATTCATAAATTCTTGAACCGCCTTGACCCCTCCATAATCAACTGAGATCGCCAGGAAAATAAAATCCTTCCCCTCAAAATGGTTTTGAAGCCATTCCAGGCTGGACATCTCCTCTCTGCAGGGAGTGCACCAGGTCGCCCAAAAATTGAGCAAAATGACCTTCCCTCTAAAATGTTTCATCGCAATCTTTTTCCCATCCATATCTTTTAGAGAAAATTCAGGACTCTTTTGATTTCCAGCGATTTTGATCATCCCTATCTTTGAAAAAAGTTCATCCTCCCTCCCATCCAGAGAATGAATGGATAGGAAAAGAATAGAGATAATGATAAGGGCTAAAAAGATTATCTCTTTCATCTTTTCTAAATATACAATTTTCTCAACAATATTTCATGATGAAAAATTTATCCTTGTTATTATTCCTCCCAATGGTTATAAAGGATATAAGGAGTATGTATGGAGCCTAAATACACAAATCGTTTGATTCATGAAACAAGTCCTTATCTCTTGCAACATGCTCATAACCCTGTAGATTGGTATCCATGGGGGAATGAAGCTCTCACCAGAGCCAAGGAGGAGGATAAGCCAATTCTTCTCAGCATCGGGTACTCTTCCTGTCATTGGTGCCATGTAATGGAAAAGGAATCATTTGAAAACGAGGCGATCGCCCATCTGATGAATGAACGATTCATCAACATCAAAGTTGACCGGGAAGAACGTCCCGACCTTGATGAACTTTATATGAATGTGGTTCAGATGATGACAGGCTCGGGAGGCTGGCCCATGACCATCTTTTTAACTCCTGATCTCATTCCCTTCCATGCAGGGACTTATTTCCCTCCTGAGGATCGAATGGGGATGACAGGTTTTCCAAAAATATTGACCCTCATTTCCACCTATTACCATACCCATCGAGAAGAGGTGAGAAAGATTACAACCCAAGTAAGGAAGGTCCTAACTCAAATGATCAAGATGATTCCTTCTCAGGAAACTTTAAACGAAAACATTCTTTTAAAGGCGTTTGAATCCTTAGAAAAACAATTTGATCCCTTTTATGGAGGATTTGGAGATGCTCCCAAGTTCCCGAATAGTATGGCCCTTTCCTTCCTTCTTCGCTATTGGAAGTGGAAAGGGTCAAAAAAAGCATTAGAGATGGTAGAAAAAACACTTGAAATGATGGCCAAAGGCGGGATTCACGATCATCTCGGAGGGGGGTTCCACCGCTATTCGGTAGATGCCCGATGGCTAATCCCCCACTTTGAAAAGATGCTCTATGACCAAGCCCTGCTCTCTCGATTATATTTCGAAGCCTACCAGGCTACCCAAAAAGAGAGATATCTTCAAGTAGGGGAAGGAATCCTCAACTATGTCCTTCGGGAGATGAAAGATCCAAAAGGAGGGTTTTACTCAACCCAGGATGCTGATAGTGAGGGCAAAGAAGGGAAGTTTTATCTGTGGTCAAAAGACCAGATTAAAAAGATATTGGGTAAGGAGATGGGTCTCCCATTTTGTACCTTTTATGGAGTGACCCATCAAGGTAACTTTGAGGGAGAAGAAAGTGTCCTGACGATAGCCTCCACTCCAGAAAAGATCTCTGAATTATACGGAATTCCCCCTTTTGAATTAGAGGGGTTATTGGCAGAAGGGATCAAGAAACTCTATATCGAACGGGAGAAGAGACCAAAGCCCAATCGGGATGAAAAGATCCTGACTTCATGGAACGGTCTGATGATCTCAAGTCTTGTAGACGGATTTAAAGTTTCAGGCAGAGAATTCTATCTCCATACCGCCATTGAGGCAGCTCATTTCATCCTTCAAGAGCTGGTCAAGGAGGACCATTTGATGAGGGTATTTCACAAAGGGAAGGTCCAATGGAAGGCGTATGCAGAGGATTACGCCTTTTTAGTCCAGGCCCTTATTGATCTCTATGAAGCCACTTTTGACTTAAATTGGCTCGAAAGAGCAGAGGATTTCAATCAAAGGATGATCCTCCAATTCTGGGATGAGGAAAATGGTGGGTTCTTCTTCTCAGGAAAAGAAAATGAGATCCTGATCGCTCGTTCAAAAAACCCTTATGACATTGCTATCCCTTCCGCTAACTCTGTTGCCCTATTCAATTTGATTAAACTAAGTTACCTAACAGGAGAGGAAATTCTTAAACAGAAAGCCGAGCAAATCATCCGTCTCTTTTATCATTCTCTCAATCAATCTCCTTTTGGATTTACTCAAATGCTCTCTGGTCTTTTCCTCTTATTCGATCCTGAGGAGATTGGGCTCATTGGTCCGAAAAATGATCTTATGACAAAGTCTCTGGCCCAAGTGATATTTCATGCCTATCTTCCAAATAAGATTTTTAGCTTTCGAGACCCACAAGAAAAGAGGAAAGAGAATTGGCTACCTTTTTTAAAGGGAAAAGGCACTCCTAAGATTCCTACTGCCTTTGTCTGTAAAAGATTGACCTGTCGTCCCCCTATAACCAATGCATTAGAGTTAAAAGGGATCCTCACTGAAGAGGGAGATTGATTTCGCTACTTTTTCTTTCCATCCTTCTCGGAGGAATGGGTGACAATAGGGGTGAGTGGGGGAGGATGAGGGGGCTGAAGTTTGGACTTGACAAATATTCGGGTCTTGTTTATGGATTAATATAGGTGAATGAGAGATATGGATGCTCTGGGAAGTTTAAAAATAAGAACGCTGAAAAAAACCGATCTGGATGCCATTGTCGAGATCGATGAAAAGGTTTTAGGGGAGAGCCGGAGAAATTATTGGGAGAAAAAATTAGATTTGATGAATAATAAATCCTCTCAGTTTTCATTGGTCGCCGAAATGGATGAAAAGGTGATCGGATTTATCCTTGGTGATATAAGTGGACTCGAATTCGGGGTACCCGAAACGATCGGTTGGATTGATACGATTGGGATTGATCCAATCTATCAAAAAAAGGGAGTAGCTACTGCATTGGCTAATGAACTCATTAAAAATTTAAAAGCCATTGGAGTAAAAACCATCTATACCCTCGTCAGTTGGAATGACTGGGACCTCCTCCAATTTTTCCATGCCATGGGATTTACAAGAGGAGATATGATCAATTTAGAGTTAAAGATTTGACCAAGTCAATCCTTTTTTAGATCTCAACAACTCTATTGATTAATTTTTAAAAAGGTATTGGTTGGTAAGATGAAGCTTCGTTTCCTGCCTTTTGGGTAAAGGGATGAGAAGGTTCATTCCGATAGAAAGTCGGCTCTTCTTGTTCAACCTATTGAGCTCCAAGATTACCTTCAATGGAACCTTATAAATGCTTGCAATTTTTGAAAGGGTCTCTCCCTTCCTGACCACATGGTTTTTAAAATGGACCTTTTCACCAGTGGAAAGGGCGTTAAAATTTTTTAAAAAAACCTCCTTCTTGCCAAATGGAATTTTAATTTCATAATCGGGAAAATTGGGAGGGGTACACCATCTCAAGAGTTCAGGGTTGAGTTCTTTGATTTCCTCCACCGTGACTTCACAAGCCTTGGCAACCAGGCGGAGATCGGTAACCTCTGGAACCTTTACCTTTTCATATTGTAATGGGGCATGGTAGTCAATGTCAGAGAATCCATATTTCTCAGGGTCTTTCGCAATAAGGGCAGCCGCAATCATCTGAGGGACATAATCTTTTGTCTCCCGTTTCAGATAACGATATTTCGTCAATTCCCAAAAGTCCTCTGTATGATAACGATGAATCGCATTCACAATCTTTTTCTCTCCAGCATTATAGCCTGCCGTCGCAAGGTACCAGCATTCAAACATCTCGTAAAGGTCTTTGAGATACTTGGCTGCAGCTATGGTGGATTTCTCAGGGTCTCTCCTCTCATCAATCCACCAATTTGAAATTAATCCATATCTCCTTCCAGTGGAATCGATAAATTGCCATGGACCAGAGGCTTTACTCTTAGAATAGGCACGAGGATTGAAACCACTTTCAATCAGGGCCAAAAAGACAAGATCTTCTGGAAGACCATTTTCTCTCAAGATATTTCTCATGAGGGGAACATATCTTTCAGATCGGGCCAGCCACTGGATGAAAACCTTTCTGGCCTTTGTTTGAAAGTAATGGATGAATTGCTCAACTTTAGTATTAATCAAAATAGGGAAATCGAGTTGCTCCTCCTGGGCCTGTTGATCTGCCGTTGGATTGATAAAATTGAAATCATCATTGGATTCATCACTGATTGGAAGTTCTAAACTCCATAAGAAAGATGGTTCAGAGGATCTCTCCTCATTTAAAGAGGAATGAGAATAAGCGGTTCCAGAAAAAAGGACTGGACCAAGGAAACCCATAAAGGAGAGGATTAAGGTCATTTCAATGATTAAGATTCTATCCCTCATGAAAGACCTCCCTTAAATGCATGATATAAATAAAACCCTTAAGTCGACTTTGTTGCCGGGCGTTCTAACAAAATAAAAATTGTTAAATTAATGGCACAGATCATTTAGGATTGTCAAGGAAATTTTTTTGAGAGCTCTGAAAAACTTCCAAGAATGAATGCAGAGGTATCATTCCAAAACTTTTGAATGCAGGCGTTTAATTTATGGGTAACCGTCACCACTGCTAAACATAGTGTAATTTCATTATGTTTCGAAATTTGTGCTTTAATATTAAAGGTATCTGCTCAAAAGTTTTTCCATCACACCTCTCCATTCTATATGGTTTAAGATACTTTTTCAGAGATCTCTTTTTTATTGCGTGGAGATCTAAGAAAAAGTCCTTAAAAAACGGAGGATCCCCACTTCCCCAGGCTAAAAAGCCTTTTTGAAGACTTTTTCAGAATTGAAAAAGTTGTTAAGTCTTTAAATTAATATGCTTTTGCAATTACAATAACCCCACCCTGCCTCCCCTTTTTTAAAGGGGAGGTAGTGGGGGTTAATTACTCAAGGACTTTTTCCAGGAGTTTCGAATTTTTCTCTTGACAATAACAATATCTTGTTGTAAGAAGATTTAGACATACAAAATATAGCCCTTCCAAAATAATCTTAACAAATCTTTTAATAAATAAGGTGAGATAAAATGCCAACAGTAATAGAATTAAAAGGAAGTCTACAGGGGTTTAAAGGGGAAGTTGAAACAACCGATATGGCGCTCTTCGTCCGAACCTCTGACGAATCAGTGAGCGGATGGGATCGGCAGAAAATTGTTGATGCCCTTATTCGGGAGACCTATGTCGATTTTGATACGGCCAAGGAGATTGCCAGAGAAGTGGAGGAGTTAATCGCCTCCTCGAAAATCAGCATGATCACCGCTCCTCTTATTCGAGAACTGGTCGATACAAAGCTGATTGAAAGGGGACTTGAACAAGCTCGCAAAATGCATACCCGATTGGGAATGCCCCTATATGATGTGGATCAGCTCATTCTCCATCCGAATAAGGAGAACGCAAATGTCCCCCATGGACCAGAAGCCACTAATCTCACCCTGGCCGAAAGGATTAAGAAGGAGTATGCCCTCCTCTCGGTATTTTCACAGGAAATTGCAGATGCCCATATGCGTGGAGATATTCACCTCCATGACCTCGGTTTTATCGATCGTCCTTATTGCAGTGGTCAATCCCTCGAATATATTAAACGCTTCGGATTAAGCCTTCCCAATTCAATCTCTATGGCTAAACCTGCCAAACATCCTGAGGTGCTACTGGCCCATATGGTTAAATTTGCTGCAGCCTTACAGAGCCATTTTGCCGGAGCCATTGGTTGGCACTCGGTCAATCTCTTCTTTGCTCCTTATCTGGTGGGGATGTCCAATCGAGAGTTGGAACAGTTAGCTCAGATGATGATCTTTGAATTCTCCCAGCAGGCAGTGGCCAGAGGGGGACAGGCCATCTTCACCGATCTCAACCTCTATTGGGAGGTACCTAAACATTTTGAAAATGTCCCTGCCATCGGACCAGGTGGGGAGTTTACTGGAAAAACCTATAGTGATTATTTACAAGAATCCCAGCGCTTTGCAGAGGCCCTCTTCAATATCTACCAAGAAGGAGATGGATCTGGAAGACCCTTCTTCTTCCCAAAACCTCTGGTCCATATTACTGAAAAATTTTTTCAAACCCCAGGTCATATGGAATTTCTCCATCAAATCTGTGAGGTCGCTTCTGAAAAAGGGAATACCTATTTCGTATTTGATCGCGGGGAAACAGCCAAAATCTCAGAATGCTGTCGTCTCAGTTTTAAATTGGATCAAACCGATCTGGAAGATGCCAAGCATCCCTGGAGGATGCGGTATTGTGCCCTTCAGAATGTGACGCTCAATCTCCCCAGAATTGCTTACTTAGCTAAGGGGGAGGATTCCATGCTCTTTTCTAAGATTACTGAATTTGTGGAGATGGCTGTGAAGGCCCATCTGGAAAAGAAACTCTTTATCGAAAAGCTCCTCTCCTTAGGTGAGAAGGGTCCCCTGGCCCTATTGGCCATGAACAAGGATGGCTTCCCGTATCTGAGAATGCATCGAGCCAGTTTCTTAATCGGTATGGTTGGCCTAAACGAGCTGGTCCAAATCCATACTGGTCAGGAAATGCATCAGTCCAAGCAGGCCTTCAAATTTGGTTTGAAGGTGATTGCCCATATGAAACTATTGGTCGATCGTTTCAGCCAGCGCTATGGAATGCGTTTTGTCCTTGAACAAACCCCGGCTGAATCCACCGCTTATCGGTTTGCGAAATTAGATCTTAAATATCACTCCCCCAAATCAGGACACATTGTAAAAGGAGACCTCTCAAAAGGCGAAATCTATTATACCAATTCCACTTACCTAAATAATTCTGCGGTCTTAAATCCCATTGAACGGGTTAGGCAGGAAGGCCTCTTTCATCCACTGATTGAAGCAGGGGCCTTGACCCACATCTGGCTCGGTGAAGCCAGGCCCTCAAAATCATCTCTGGCCAATTTTGTCTTAAAAACCTTTCGCCTCACCCAGAACGATCAGATCGCATTCTCTCCAGAATTTACCACCTGTAATCGTTGTAACCGAACCAGCCGGGGCCTCCGTTCTTCTTGTTGCTATTGTGGATCGGAAGATGTAGAAGGGATTACACGGATCACTGGATACTTTACAAAAATCTCGAGTTGGAATAAGGGAAAGATTGGAGAACTAAGGAATCGCTATCGGAATCAAGCCTTCCTAAAAGAAAAAGAAGAAGGAATGGTATTGGAAGCAAGTTGAAAGGAGAAACCATGGGTTTGATAAAGATTTTTACAAAAGCCAAATGTCCAAGATGTCCTGCCGTAAAAGAGATTGGAAAAGAATTAAAAAAAGAAGGAATCCCAGTTTTAAATTATGATCTGGATACCATTGATGGGTTGGCGGAAGCCTCCTATTACAGTGTGCTTTCAACCCCTTCTCTGATTATCGAGGATGATGAGGAGAAGGAAGTGGTCAGTTGGAGAGGGGCGGTTCCAACCCTCGATGAGGTAAAACAATATCTCCCATCTCTTTTCACATCATCCCCTCCTCGCTGTGAAAGAGGAGATGGATGAAAGAAGCATATTTTCTTCATGATCGAGATCAAGGGATTCTTAGAGACCTCCTTTTCGGATTGGCCAGGAAAATTATGCTCGGTGATTTTCCTCCCCCATTGTAATTTTCGCTGTCCCTATTGCCACAATCATCCTCTCATCTTTCATCCTGAACAATACAGTTCAATCCCGTTAGAGGATATTCTAAACCGCCTTCATCCATTGAGGCATTGGATTGATGGGGTTTGCCTTACAGGTGGAGAACCGACCCTCCATCCCGACCTTCCTATACTAGCAGAGAAGATTAAGAGAGAGGGATTCTTAGTCAAATTGGATACCAATGGCTCCAATCCTTATCTATTAGAATATCTGGTGAATTCAAGGATGATCGATTTTATCGCAATGGATGTTAAGGCCCCTTTAAATTTATTTCACTATTCAAGGGCCGCAGGGGTTTCAATCAATCTCGACTCCATTCTTAAATCAATTGAGATCCTAAAGAGAGGAGAGGTAGACTACCAATTTAGAATGACCGTTGTGCCAAAACTCCATCAAGAAGAAGATATTCAAACCCTTGGACACCAACTCAGGGCAGGTCAACGATTTATTCTCCAGCCCTTTAATCCCGAAAACCCATTAGACCCTTCATTTAAAGATATCGATCCTTATGGCCCAGAGGTCTTGAAAAGGATCCAAGAAAGAGTCCAGACCATCCTCTGATCGCCTTGATTAAGGATGAAGATCACTATCGTTTCTGCAGCTCTTATCATTGAAGGACAGAGAATCCTTGTCACTCAGAGGAAAAAAGATTCTTCCCATGGACTTCTATGGGAATTTCCAGGAGGAAAGGTGGAGGAAGGGGAGGAACCCAAAGAGGCTTTAAAAAGAGAATTGAAAGAGGAATTGGATATTGAGGTGGAGGTGGGAATGATTTATGACGGAATTTTTTATCCCTATCCAGAATATTGGATCCTCCTGTTGGTATATCATTGCCAGATCAAGAGGGGCTTCCTCAAACCTGTTGGTTGTCATGACCATAAGTGGGTCACCCTGAAAGAACTGAAGACCTTAGCCATGCCACCAGCGGATGACCCAATCCGAAAGCGTCTTTGTTTCAATGATAAAAATTTGGGAGACAGGATCAAGAATGAAAAAGGATGTCTAATGGGTAAGGGCTCTCTTGGAGAAAAAGGCAAAATGGAGTAGAATAGATTTAAGGAGGATCGATGGAGAAAGATCCCCTTCAACGATATGCCGAAGGATTAAATAGAACCATTCAGACCAATTACCATTATCTGAAAGGGGCTATTGAAGAATTCCAAGAACTTTGTCGGTTGGTCAGTCCTGGAAAGACTATTCCTCCAGCCATTATAGCAGACATTCGGGAAATGTATAAAGAGATTCGGAATCGATTATCTGAGATCAGGGCGGTTGAACAACTCCTTCAGGGAAAATATCGACAATATTATCGTCGAGACCCCATTCGGGATAAGGAGATCTTAGAATTTGGATTTATTGCAAAAAATTGCTTTTCAAAATTTGAGTTCACGATGATGCAGATCGAAGCTCTTAAAAGATTGAAGGGACAACCTTCTAAGACAGAACAGGTGATTGGATCGTTTCAATGGTTCCGCTCTAAGGAAAATCAGATTACCCTTATAAAGAATTTAAGAACCCTTAAGGGATTGGATTATGAATCCATTCCCCAACCCGATCTTGGAGAAAGGCGTGATCTTTCTGGGAGTCGATCCATGACTCTCTTCCTGCTCCGGGGAGATCCCTCTTGCCTTGACCTCCTTCAATCCAGAATTCAATTGCGTGAACATGATGTTATCGAACGCTATGCCCTGGAGGAGATTCGAGGGATCTTAACCCATTTGAGGAAAGTCCCTCCCCATGAACTGGAGAATTTATTTCAACGGTTATTGGAAATGAAAAACTGGGTAAAGCCGAAATGTCTTCTCTTTTCAGTCCAGTCTTTAAAAGATCTTGAAAGGGATTTTCTCAAAAGGATTCAAACCACTTTGGAAGAAATGAAGGAGGGTGAGATCAAAATTTTTTAAATTTGACACCCCCCTTTGAAATCGTTATAGTTGGAATTCACTTATGGAGCAAAATTTAAGAGATTTCTATTTCTTTAGTGAATTTTTGAACCGAAAGGTATATGACCACTCTGGGCAGAGATTTGGAAAGATTTCAGATTTAGTAGCTGAAAGGACGGAACCCTACCCCATGATCATTGGAATCATGGTCAGGAGAGGGAGAAAAAAAACTTATTTGCCTTGGGAGAAACTTTCTCAAATTGAACCCCGGCTTATCCTTTCTAACCAAACCCTCCTCAACCAGGAGATCTCCCTTCCAGGAAAGGATATCATACTCCTTCGGGAAGAAGTCATGGACAAGCAGATTGTCGATACCTTCGGTGCTAAGGTGGTTCGAGTCAATGATCTCCATTTTCTTTGCGTAGACTCACGCCTCAGGCTGGTTCATGTGGATGTCGGATTTCGTGGATTGATGAGGAGGGTGGGATGGGAAAAATTAGTCGACCGAGCCCTGCAGTGGTTTTTTTCCTATGTTCTCCCCAATCAATTCATCTCATGGAAATACGTTCAGCTCCTGTCGGGTTCTGACCTCCTTCAGCTCAGCGTATCTCAGAAGAAGCTTTCCCATCTTCATCCTGCAGATTTAGCCGATATCATTGAAGACTTGAGCAGTCGTGAACGATCGGCAATCTTCCATGCCTTGGATGCGGAGACCGCGGCAGAAACACTCGAAGAGATCAATCCAAAGATCCAGAAGGCTTTAATCGAGACCATTCCAGTGGAGAAGGCCTCTGATATCGTCGAGGAGATGTCGCCCAGTGATGCAGCCGATCTTCTCGGTGACCTCCCTGAGGAGAGGGCTGAAGAGATCCTTGAAGGAATGGAGCAGGAGAGGGCAGAAGACCTGAGGGAACTGCTGATCCATCCCGATGAAACTGCAGGGGGGTTGATGACCACTGCTTATCTCAGTCTGACTCCAGAGATGACCGTAGAGACAGCCATCACCCGATTGAAATTGGAGGCATCGAATTTAGATATCATCGACTATATTTTCATTGTGGATGAAGGAGGCATCCTTCAAGGAGTGGTGAGCATCCGTGATCTCCTCACTGCCCATTCTCAACAGACCCTTGGGGAGATTCAACCTGCCCGAGTGGTGAGTGTAAAATTGCATGAAGATCAGCATGAGGTGGTCGAGGCCTTTGTAAAATATGGGTTCAGGGCTTTGCCTGTGGTAGATGAAGAAGGCCATCTCAAGGGAGTGATCGGTTTCCGCAGCGTTTTAGATGTATTAGCTCCTGAGGCAGGGTAATCCCTTAAGCACCAAATACTAAAAATTAAATAATAAACCAAGCCCCCTTTTCTCACTCCATGATTAGGGATGGGAATCTGTTTGGACCATGGCATTTGATTATTGAGATTTTTAATCTGTTGGTTTGAGAAAGATCATGACGGACTATAAGAAATGGGTTTCGACCTCGAAACGTTCTCTCTGGAGAACCATTGGCCTCTTCTTCATCCTCATGGGGCCTGGCATCATCACGTCCAATGTGGATAATGATGCAGGGGGCATTACCACCTACTCTCTGGCAGGTGCTGAATATGGTCTGAAATTGGTTTGGTCCTTAATCCCTATCATGATTGCTCTGATTGTGATTCAGGAGATGTGTGCTCGGATGGGGGTAGTCACAGGGAAAGGGCTCTCTGATCTGATCCGTGAAAAATTTGGAGCCAAGGTTACTTTCTATCTGATGATGGCTGTATTTTTAACCAACATGGGAAATGTCCTTTCCGAATTCGCAGGGGTGGCGGCAGGCATGGAAGTCTTTGGCGTCAACAAATTGATTTCGGTCCCAGCAAGCGCCTTTTTAGTCTGGTGGATGGTGGTGAAGGGAACCTATAAATCGGTAGAGAAGGCCTTTCTCATTGCATGTCTCTTTTATCTCTCCTATATCCTTACTGGAATTATTGTAAAACCCGATTGGGGACAAGTGGCCCAACAATTTTTACATCCTCAACTCAGTCTAAATCCCTCAGAAATGACCATGGTGATTGGTCTGGTGGGGACCACCATTGCACCCTGGATGCAGTTCTATCTGCAAGCCTCAATTGTAGAGAAGGGAATTAAAGTGGAGGAGTATAAATTTGCCCGATTCGATGTGGTCATGGGTTCGGTCGTAGTGCACATTGTGGCTTTCTTTATTATACTGGTATGTGCCGAAACCCTTTTCAAGCATGGTCTTAAAATTGAGACGGCCAAAGACGCTGCCCTTTCCTTAGCCCCTTTAGCAGGAAAGTATTGTACTTATCTCTTCGCCTTTGGTTTGGTCAATGCCTCTCTCTTTGCTGCCTCGATTCTTCCTCTTTCTACAGCCTATCTCATCTGTGAGGGATTGGGCTGGGAGGTTGGAATTGATAAAAAATTTGTGGAGGCCCCACAATTCTATGGATTCTATTCCATTATCATCTTCTTAGGAGCAGGAATTGTGCTTTTCCCAAACTTTCCTTTGATCCCGATCATGTACTTCTCCCAAGTGATCAATGGAATGGTCCTCCCTTTTATCCTCATCTTTATGCTCCTTCTCATCAACGACAAGAAATTGATGGGGAATCAAACGAACGGCCCTGTCTTCAATCTAATCGCATGGGCAACCTCTCTCTTGTTGATTGCTCTGATCCTCTTTCTTCTGATTCAGATGTTTTAGTTTACGATTTTTGCCTATTGAATTTTCAACCAACCCTTGTTAATTTCTAATCATTGAGAATTTGAGGATGACGAATGAAGATAGTGATCATAGGCCCAGGGGCGATGGGAAGCCTCTTTGGAGGTCTTTTAACCATCAAGAGAAACGATGTTTGGTTGGTGGGGATCCATAAACACCATACAGACCTAATATGCAACAGGGGCCTTATTCTTGAAGAGAAAGGCGTTTCCCAAATCATTAGCATGAAAGCCACTTCGGAGATCAACTCTATCGGTAAAGCTGATCTGGTTATCTTCTTCGTTAAAACTTATGATACAGAGAAGGCCGTTTCAGATGCATTGGCGCTTGAAAAGGAGGACACCCTATTCTTGACTCTTCAGAATGGGCTTGGAAATGAAGAGGTAATTTGTAAAAAGATTGATCCGAAAAAGGTCATCCTTGGGATTACAGGCCAAGGAGCCACCCTTCTTAAGCCTGGCCATGTCCGCCATGCAGGATGGGGAAAGACGATTATCGGTGAACTCGATCACCAAGTCACCGAACGGATCCTCCGGATCGCTAAAATGTTTTGTGAGGCCGGAATTGAAACAGAGGTTTCCCAAAATATCCATGATGAGCTATGGGGAAAACTTTTGGTCAACGTTGGGATCAATGCCCTGACCGCTCTAACGGGTTTTAAAAATGGCCAGCTGTTAGACTACCCTGAAACGATGAGATTGATGGAGAGGTTGGTGTTGGAGGCGGTGGAAGTGGCAAAAAGAAAAGGGGTGAGGGTGGATGAAAATCCGATTGAGAAGGTTCGAAAGGTAGCGGAAGTCACTCGTGAGAATCGATCTTCGATGGGCCAAGATTTTGATTATCGGAGAAGAACTGAAATTGATTCGATCAATGGAGCCATTATAAGAGAGGCCCAGACATTAGGAATTCCTGTCCCATTTAATCAAGCGGTGACCGATCTGATCAAGGCCATCGAAAAAAGTTTTAAGGGATCGACATCCGATTCAGTCTCCCCAACTCCATGAACCTGTGTTGTGGAGACTATAATACTGATCATTTAATACCTTTTCGTGAAGGGCCTCTTCATGGGCCAATTGTTTATACATCTGCTTTCCGAGAGGATCCTGTGTCAGTTCAGCCAAGGATTGATAATAGGCAAGCGATCTCTTTTCCTCTCGAATGGCGATCTTTAAGGCATCCATGTCTGTTAATTGGTCTTGATCCCTGGGCATCCCTATCTTTAAGGGAATCTTCTTCTCTTTGAGAGAGGTCCCCTTATAAAGGATCCATTCTCCTTTCTCTTGGAGGGATTTGAGAAGATCCTTCAACTTCTGATAATGGTTCTTCTCAAATTCAGAAAGTTGTTGGAACATATCCCTTCCCTTCTGATTTCTTGTCTTCCTGGCCGCCTTCAAATAAGCCTGATAGGCCTTTTTTTCTGCCTCAATGGCCATCCAGATGGCCTTAAGATCCTCCCTCTCTGTCCAAGGTAAATCTTTTCCACAATGTTGACACAACCTTTTCTTTTCCCTTTTGATTACCTCTGCCACCCCCTCAAATCCTTCGAGGGTGATTTCTGCTTCTGCCCCACAATGATGGCAGGTCATTGCATCTTTGAAATCCATTTCTATCCTCTCTCTCCTTCTTGTCTCTTTTCGTTCCTACTTATTTTTTTCACCCATCAGCCTCGGATCAATATTTCCAGGCCCTCCACAATCAGGAATATAACAGGTCACATCACTGAAGGTACAAACCTGTTTGCAGGAAGGACATCGTTCTGGTACGGTCTCGGCTCCAAAGGTATAGCCACAGTTTGAACATTTCCATTGAGTCATGGGTCTCACCTCCTCATTTTCTCGTCTCATTTCTCTCACCAATCTCCTGCCTACCTCATAGGCCTGTTGGAGTGCCTCTGGATTTTTCAAAATTTCACCCTTCGCCTCTACATTCCTAAAGACGAGTTCTCCAACATATTCTGCATTGAGGACATCGAGAAAATATTTAACAGTTTGAATGGCTCCATCGAACACTTTCGGTCCTTTGGTGGCTCCTACAGAAATAAAGAAACCCTTTCGCCTTCTCCCTTTTTCTCCCAGAGAGGGATCTTTAAGAAGGTATTTTCTTGACCAGAAGGCTTGTGTTCGATCAATCATCGCTTTGGCCCATGCCGTGACCCCATAGAAAAAGATCGGAGAGGCAAGGATGATAATATCGGCCTCTAAAAGGAGAGGATAAATCTTCCCCATCTCATCTTGAATGACACAATTTCCCGTAGTATCACACCCATGACATTCTTTACAGGGGGTGATGGCAAACTCATAGAGGTAAAGCCGTTTTACCTCAGCCCCCTCCAATTCTGCTCCTCTAAGGGCCTCCTCAAGAAGAAGTTCTGTGTTGCCCCCTCTTCTTGGACTGCTAAAAATTCCTAATACTTTCATTAACCCTCCAGATAGACTCAAGATCCCTTATACCATCTAATTTGGGCTGCCCCATCCCTTTATGCTGGATCAATACCTTAAAGGTCTCTCCCATCCCCCTCTCTGGTTCGATCAGATGTTTTAAGGATAACCTCAATTGAAGAGCCTCAATCTCAGAACGGTTCTTAACCAGAGATTCTATCTCCTGAAGGAGACCCAGGGCAATGAGAAATTGGTATTGGGGGACAAGACCAGTGAGCCTGAGGCCTACCTCTTCTCCTTTCTGAATCAGACTGGTGAAGTTGACATGAGCGGTCATATCCTGTTTCCCCAATCGCACGTAAGGATCCTCTGTAATTTGATGTTGGAAATAGCAAAGGAAGGTCCCTTCCATCCGGTAAGGTGAATAAAGCTCTCGGGAGAGATGGCCATAGTCAATGGTTAAAACAAAACCCTTTTTTAAAAAATGGGCCACCCTCTCCATCCAGTCTAAGGCCATCAGGTTTACCTCTGCTCTCTGTCCTTCTTGGAGCGTAATGCCCAAGGATTGAAAATAGGATGAAATCTTTGGATTGGATAGCACTCCCAACTGCTCTTTAAATTGGCCATGATCATGGGTGACATAGACCTCTTTTAGTGTCCCTTGATCAACCAGGACTCGATGGACTGGAAAGGAATCAACTAATTCATTAGAGAGGAAGCACCCTACCAATTGATCCTTTCCCATTTCAAAGGATTTTAAATCAATCCAAGAAACCTTTCCTTCTTTTTCATAATCTCTCAATCTATCCCTCTGTTCTCTCAATAAAACAGGGGAGGTTTCAATGAGGTGATATCGAAGATGGTTATAAAGGTCCTCATGATTTTCCTTGATCCAATTTAGGATATCCTCACAAAGGAATCCTCTTCCCCCACCCATTTCCACCACATCAAAGGTCTCCCCTCTTAGACATTGAGCCATCTGGATGAGTTGTTTGGCGATCAATCCTCCGAAGAGGGGATGAACACAAGGACTGGTATAATAATCTCCTTCCCTTCCGATACCCACCTTTTCTGTTTGGTAATACCCATATTCAGGATGATAGAGGCACCACTGCATAAATTGAGAAAAGGGGATTGGCCCATTCTTATCAATTTGTGAGAGAATAAATCTTTTCAACATCTCTTCAGAACAACTGTCTAATATATATTATTATTTTATCACATCTGGGTCTCTAAGGGGAGAAAAAAGAAAAAATATTTTATCGGACCTCTCATTCGGGGAAACGGC
The DNA here is from genome assembly GCA_037441725.1 of Deltaproteobacteria bacterium. Taxonomy (GTDB): domain Bacteria; phylum Desulfobacterota; class BSN033; order BSN033; family UBA1163; genus JBBIRT01. The sequence goes on from JBBIRT010000052.1 coordinate 18,803, forward strand.
CAGGGATGTGTGAGAAAATTTTATAGCGGAAACCTCAGCTTGTCTCAAAACTACAGAATGACCTATCCACTGGAAGGCTATGATTCTAATAGGATTCCCTACTTCATTGATGCATTACAAAATATTTATATCCCTCCCATACTTAGAAAATAGGGCCAAACGCTTTTCACCAATCTTCTCAAACCTTCTGAGGGATTTACAATTATTTTGAATAGGTCATATCGGTTTTAAATGAGCAGTTTTAAATAGGTATACTAAAAATTGTGGTAGGGAACAGGAAAGAAATTGATTTAAGAAACAATTTCTTATGAAAGATCCCTTGAATCATCTGAGATTGAAAACTCATCTTTTTTGTTCAAGTCTATTTTGTAAGATCACTTTATCTACAATCTCGCCACAGAAAATGCATCTCCAACCATAAAAATCTTCACTGACACCATAAAATTTTTCATAGACCATCGTCCCACCGCAACGATAACATTTCATAACTCCCTCCTTTCAAAAATATAATCATTAAAATATATAAAGCAATTTTCGTACCAATATTTAGATTCTTAAATAATAATCGTTAGTTATAAAAAGTTATAGCAAATATGGGCTAAAAAAAATTTTCTAAATAGAGAAATTTGTTCAAATTTAGACATTTAATTTTGGTAAATCTAACAGATAAGATTAAAAAGTATTAAAATATCAGCAAGTTATTTCAGTGTTTTTTTTCAAACACTTTTCTTATTCATTTGGATTCAATTATTAATAAGTCTTTTTTTCACAAGACAAAGTTTGGAAAAAATAGTCTTATAGAAAAATTTTTAAAGACATTTGACAAATGGTATGTAAGAGTTAAAATTTTAAAAAAATAGAGTACTTCTACAATAAATCAAATGATTCGAAACCATTCCTTGAATAGAAGACTTCTTCCATTTCTCTTATTGAGAATGATGGTCTTATTTTCTTCCTTGCTTTTTACATGGTCATGCTCCAATGAGGAATCTAAAAAACCTGTATTGGCTCCTCTTCCTGTAACCGTTGCGATAGCAACACAAAAAACGGTTCCGATACAACTCCGTGCAATTGGGAATGTCCAGGCCTATTCAACAGTGGTCATTAAGTCTAAGGTTGGAGGAGAGTTGGTAGCGGTCCATTTTAAAGAGGGTCAGGAGGTGAAAAAGGGAGACCTCCTTTTCACCATTGATCCTCGACCCTTTGAAGCAAATCTGAGGCAAGCCGAGGCTAACTTAGCAAGGAATTTGGCGTTAGTGAATCAGGTTGAGGCTGAACTTATAAAGAATATTGCCTTAGTAAAACAGATGGAGGCCAACCTTGAGAAGGATATTAGCCAGGCCCAAAATGCTAAAGCAGATGCAGAACGTTATCTCTCTTTGATGGAAAAGCAAGTGGTCTCGAAGCAACAATATGATCAATTTTACACAAAGGCAGAATCCCTTGAAGCAACTGTTCGTGCGGATAGGGCAGCCAAAGAAAGTGCTGAGGCAGCTGTTCGCTCTTCAAGGGCAGCTTTAGAGAATGCACGAGCATCTGTTCTTGCAGAGAAAGCCGCTTTGGAGAATGCGAAGATTCAACTCGGTTACTGCTCGATCCATTCGCCTATAGACGGTAGAACTGGCCAACTGATGGCTAAACAGGGGAATATGATCAAAGCCGATGAGACCATCCTTGTCATCATTAACCAAATCGTTCCCATCGATGTCATCTTTTCTATTCCAGAACAAAATCTATATGAAATCCATAAATATATGGCCTCTGGAAAAATGATCATTGAAGCTTTCTTACCAATGAATGAGAAAAGGCCTGAGAGAGGGGTCATTACTTTTATCGATAATACGGTGGATACAAATTCGGGCACGATACGGATCAAAGGGACCTTTGCTAATAAAGAGAGGAAACTCTGGCCTGGGCAATTCGTTAATGTCGTTCTCACCCTCACCACAGAGCCTAATGTGATCGTGGTACCCTCTCAAGCCCTCCAGACAGGGCAGGATGGCCAATATATATTTGTCGTCAAACCAGATTCTACTGTAGAATCAAGACCAGTGGTTGTAAGTCGGACGGTTGAAGGGGATGCTGTAATTTTAAAAGGACTTCAACTCAATGAGAAGGTCGTGACGGATGGACAGTTACGGCTCTATCCTGGAGCCAAAGTAGAAATTAAAAATCTCGGTTCCAACCCTCAACCCTAAAAAATACCATGAACCTTCCAGAGCTTTTTATCCGTCGCCCAGTAATGACCACCCTCGTAATGCTGGGCATCCTCTTATTCGGCATAATTGGATACCGGTTTCTACCAGTAAGTGACCTTCCTACGGTTGACTTCCCTACAATCTTAGTCGTGGCCGATCTCCCAGGAGCCAGCCCAGAAACGATGGCCTCTGCTGTAGCCATCCCTCTCGAACGGCAATTCTCTAGCATTTCAGGGCTGGATTCGATGAATTCAATCAATACCCAAGGAACTACCCGAATTACATTACAATTCAGTTTGAATCGGGATATCGATGCTGCTGCTCAAGATGTTCAGGCCATGATTGGGAAGGCTTCGAGACAACTGCCTCCAGATATGCCTAACCCTCCCTCCTATCAGAAAGTGAATCCTGCAGACTTCCCTATCCTATTTTTATCTTTAAGTTCTCCGACCCTTCCTTT
>JBBIRT010000053.1:0-20748 GCA_037441725.1 Deltaproteobacteria bacterium
CATATCTTTCTTTCGATTGGAAATAATTTGTCCAATCACTCATTTCTTCAAAATGTCCCCAAGGATCATCGATCAATTTGTCATTGATATAGATTTTATTTCGAATGATTTCTACCTTTTCCCCCTCTGTCCCGATTACCCTTTTTATAAAATCTTTAGATCTGTCTTTGGGATAGATGAATACAACCACATCGCCTCGTTTCGGTTTCTTAAATTCAAACAATTTTAAATTCGTAAATGGAATCTTTATCCCATATATAAATTTACTGACAAGAATATAGTCTCCTACCTGTAAGGTAGGTTCCATCGAGCTCGATGGGATCTTGAAGGCCTGAACGATGAAAGTTCGAATAAGAAGGGCTATAAGGATTGCAATAACAATTGGTTCAACATATTCTTTTAAAAAACTTTTCTTTCCCATTGGAACTTTTTCCTTTCGAAATGAGCTTATTCACCTCGTAGAGAGGCTTCTTAACAAGGTAAAAGGAATGAGGGTTTACCTTTCATGGCCAAAGGAGGTTGTCAATATTTGATCCATCGTTTGTTCAATACTCCCAGTAATCTCATAATAGACCTCCGGTCTTCGATCCCTCATAAAAGGCCACTCCTTTCTCACCTTATCCACTCTTTTCAGATCGATCTCAATGACTGAAACGCTATCCTTTAAACCGGTTGGCTCATCCAACAACTCTCCTTCAGGTGAGACACAAAAAGATTGCCCGTAAAAATCCTGTTTCTCTTCACTCCCTACCCGATTGACCCTAAATATATAGACTCCATTAGCAATTGCATTACTCATCATCATGACCTGCCATCTTTTTTGGGAAGCAAAGGCTGCAGCCGTAGGCGAGAAAATAATTTTAGCCCCTTTTAAAGCCAATATTCTTGACCCCTCGGGGAAAAAGTTATCCCAGCAGATCTGGATGCCAATAGGGGCAAATTTCGTATTAAAGATTGGAAACCCATGGTCTCCTGGTGAAAAATAATATTTTTCTTCCCAAAGGGGAATTTGGGGAACATGAATCTTTCGATAGCTTCCCAGGATCTCTCCACCTGCATCGACAACAATAGCTGAATTATAATAGGTGTTCCTCTCTATTTCAAAAATAGGGCAGATCAATACCACCCCAAATTCTTCAGCTAACCTCTGCATCTTTTTAATAGTTGAACCATTCATCTCTTCGGCAAGGGAAAAATATTTTTTATCCATCTCTTTTGGAAACCAATGGGTGGTAAATAATTCCTGAAAACAGATAAAATTGGCACCTTTTTCTATTGCAATGTGAGCAAATCTTATAGCCTTTTCAATATTCCTTTCCTTTTCTTCACTACATGATATCTGAATACCTGCCAACTTAATCATTAGATCCACTTCCTATTATCTGCCGATGCAGAAAACCCCAAACTTGTCCTGAGAAGCTCCATAGGGTAAAAGAAACTCCGAAAAATGCTAACAGAGTTAGGATTCAGAGTCAAGATTTCATTGTTTTTAGTCGTAATTTTTTTCTATTGATTTTTTAACCAATAGAATTATAATGTTTTTAAAATGTCTAACCCCCAAACAATTCAAATGCTTTTGAATGATCGGGATTAGACAGGAGTTTAGATGGATGAGAATTTTAGTCATCGAAGATGAAAAAAAAGTCGCAAGCTTTATTAAAAGAGGTTTGGAAGAAGAACATTATGCAGTGGATCTGGCTTATGATGGAGAAACAGGTCTCTATATGTCTGAAGTCAATGATTACGATCTTATTGTCCTTGATCTGATGCTTCCTAAGATTGATGGATTGGAAGTTTTGAAAAGAATTCGAGGAAATCGAAACAATGTTCCAATATTGGTTTTGACAGCCAAAGATACAGTGGAGGATATCGTAAGGGGCTTAGATACAGGTGGTGATGATTACTTAACAAAACCATTTGAATTTTTAGAATTTTTAGCTCGGATCCGTGCACTTTTACGCCGTGAGAAGGTAGATAAAGAGCCTGTCTTAAAAGTTGCAGATCTTACCCTTTCCTTGGTGACCCATAAAGTGACCCGAAGGGGAAAAGAGATCGAACTCACTAGCAAAGAATATGCCCTTTTAGAATATTTTATGAGAAATCCGGATAAAATTCTTACTCGAACCATGATTTCTGAGCATGTGTGGGATTATCACTTTGATTCGATGACCAATGTCATCGATGTCTATGTTAACTACCTCAGAAGAAAGATAGACAAGGAATTTGATCCCAAATTGATTCATACGATTCGAGGAGTGGGATATATGCTATCTGCCTCAAAACCACAGGCCTAATAATCAGGCATTCATTGGATTTGGGAAATAGGTTCAGCATTAAAAGAACTTATTGTTTCGATAGGATAAAGCCTTATGCATTTTGGAAGTATCCGATTTAAATTAACCCTTTGGTATGTTTTGATTTTAGCTGTTTTGCTTATAAGTTTCAGTAGTTTCTTATACTTTACCCTCTCCAAAAGCCTTCATCAAGATGTGGATAAAAAACTGCGGTCTCTTGCTGAACTCATAGCCTCAGAATCCATGTCTCCCCTATCAAAATTTGGTTTTGGAACCATTGATCAAGCCCTCGAAGCCTCTATGAATTTAAAGCCAATTGGTAAATTTATCCAGGTGCTTGATGGATCTGGGAACATTGGCCGTAAATCAGAAAATTTGAAAAATATTCAACTCCCCATCAGCCTCTATGCTCTAAGAAACGCTACGAAGGGAATCATTACATATGAGACCAATCATGCCATTGGGAATACCCCTTTAAGGATCATCACTTTTCCCATCATAGAGAATAATCATGTCACCAAAATTGTTCAAATCGCCTCTTCCTTAGAAGAGGTTGAAGAGGCCCTCAATACCCTTTTCATCATTTTGATCATCACCGTTCCTTTGGCTTTAATGGTTGCCAGCTTTGGAGGACAACTCCTTGCCCATAAGGCATTAAAACCAGTAGACCACATCACTCAAACAGCGAGGATGATCACTTCCAAAAATTTAAATCAGAGGATTACCCCCCTTAAAGTAAAAGACGAAATATCCCGATTGATCGACACTTTTAATGAGATGATCTCCCGACTTGATCAATCCTTTCAACAGATTAAACAATTTAGCTCGGATGCTTCACATGAATTAAAAACTCCTTTGACCATTCTTAAAGGAGAAGCCGAGGTGGCGTTAAGAAAAGAGAGGACCCCCTTAGAGTATCAACAGGTATTGAAGAGCAACTTAGAAGAAATCAATCGAATGTCTCAAATTATTGATGATCTGTTGCTTCTTTCAAAGGCAGATATGGGGGAGATAAGATTAAATAAAGAAGAAATAAATGTTACAGAGATTCTTAATGAAGTCGTCAACCAATTAAGTTGGCTGGCCAACTCAAAGGGGCTTCAACTGATCACATCAAACCATAAATCAAATATGAATATTTTTGGAGATGCCTTAAGAATCAGGGAGCTCTTCATCAATTTAATCGAAAATGGCATTAAATATACTGAAGAAGGAGGTTCCGTTCATGTTACCCTCTCAAAAGAATTGGAACCTCCACTAAAAAATCAAACCAACGAAGTAGAAGAGGAAAAATCAGGATATATAAAGATTACAGTTTCAGATACTGGAATTGGAATTGCACCAGAAGATCAAGAGAAGATATTCAATCGTTTTTATCGAGTAGACAAGGCGCGCTCCCGAGAGCAAGGAGGAAGTGGTCTCGGCCTAAGCATATGTAAATGGATTGTTGAAGCCCATCATGGTGAAATAAAGGTGGAAAGTCAGTTAGGAAAAGGGAGTTCATTCATTGTAAAATTACCCATCCTGCCCCCCCAATGATTACTTAAAAAATATTATCTTTCATCAATCGGTAATTAATTTAAATTGGTTAATAATTATCCAGGTGTACCATTTTTTTGCACTATTTTGTAAACCTATAGAGGATATCTTTAAAAAATTCATTTATTTTCAATAAGTTAATCTCTGTCAAAAATTGGCACTAATTTTGCTCCCAATCCAGTTAATCATGACAATTTTTTTATTATTGAATATCCCAAATAATTTCATAATGTTAATGGAGAAATAAATTGACAGAGCGCTTAGGTGAACTCCTTCTTAAAAGGAACTATATTACTTCAGACCAATTAAAAAGAGCCATTGAGGAACAGAGACTAAAGGGTGGACGTTTAGAATCAAACCTGGTCAAATTAGGTTACATAAAAGAAGATGAACTGCTCTCCTTTCTCAGCGCACAATATCGAGTCCCCTCTGTCAAGATTTCAAGGATGGAAATCAATCCAAATGTAATCAAACTGATTCCTTCCAGTATCGCTAAGAAATATTTCATCATTCCAATCAATCGAGTGGGTCCTAAATTGACCCTGGCTATGGCTGATCCCAGTAATATCGTGGTCATTGACGAAATAAAATTTATGACAGGTTTTAATGTTGAACCTGTGGTCGCTTCAGAGACAGAGATTATCGATGCAATTAAGAAATACTATGGTGGAGGGGGAAATGTCGCCGGATTGGGAACAATATCGTTCCAGGCCGGTGATTTTGAATTGGAGGATGATCATTCCTCCAATGATGGCATGGTGTTAAGTGAAGATATTGTTGATATTGACGACTTTGACAAGCTGGTTCACGGAGCAGTGGATAATGTCGAAGTCGTTGAAAGCCAGCAAACAGCAGAAGAGGTCTTCGAAATGGAAGGCCCGATCATCAAGATCGTGAATGGCATCCTGATCAAGGCCATAAAGTTGGGAGCCAGTGACATCCATTTTGAACCCTATGAAAAGACCTTTCGGGTGAGATATCGCATCGACGGGGTTTTAAGACGGGATATGTTACTCCCGATCCAGATTAAGAATGCCATGACATCGCGCCTAAAAATTATGGCCAAATTGGATATTGCAGAGAAACGACTTCCTCAAGATGGAAGAATCAAATTACGTCTTGGAAAAGGAAGGGAGATGGATTTCCGAGTCTCCACGATCCCTACCCTTTTTGGTGAAAAGGTTGTATTGCGTCTTTTGGATAAATCAGCTTTACAACTGGACATGACCAAACTCGGTTTTGAAGAATCTTCTTTGGCTGACCTAAAGGCAGCCATTCATAAACCGGTTGGGATGATCCTGGTCACCGGTCCGACTGGAAGTGGAAAGACCACGACCCTCTATTCAGCCCTCTCCGAATTGAATAAGGAGACCGAAAATATCATCACCGCTGAAGATCCCATTGAATATAATTTCATGGGAATTAACCAGGTCCAGATGCATGAAGAGATAGGACTTACCTTTGCCTCAGCCCTACGCTCCTTTCTTCGACAAGACCCTGATATCATCATGGTTGGTGAGATTCGAGACTTTGAAACCGCTCAGATCGCGGTTCAGGCAGCCTTAACCGGACACCTGGTTTTAAGCACGGTCCACACCAATGATGCCCCTGGAACGATTACCCGACTTATTGATATGGGAATTGAACCCTTTCTCATCTCCTCAGCAGTCATCTTAATCCTGGCCCAACGATTGGTCAGGAAGATCTGCATGGATTGCAGGGAACCGATTAAAGTCCATCCTCAGTTGCTTATCGATTTAGGAATCCCTCCAGATGAAGTCAAGTCTTTCCAGGTGTTTAAAGGAAGGGGTTGTGCCATTTGTAATGGGACAGGTTACAAAGGTCGAATCGGACTTTATGAAGTGATGCCGATGAAAGAAGAGATCAAAGAGTTAGTATTGGCTCGAGCCTCCACTTCTGAAATCAAAAAGGAGGCCATCCGCTTGGGAATGAAAACCTTGAGGCAGAGTGGGATTTCAAAGATCAAAGAGGGAGTAACCACTATTGAGGAGGTCCTACGATCGACCATCGAGGATCGATAACCTTCCTCTGTACTTAAGATTGGAGGGATGAAGGAATGGTAGAATTACAGAAACTGCTTGAAATGGTCATTGAGAAGAAGGCATCTGATCTCCATATCACCACAGGCGCTCCCCCCCAATTTCGAATCGATGGTAAATTGGTGAGCTTTGATAACACCATCCTCACTGCCCCTGATACCAAGAGACTCTGTTACAGCGTATTGACCGATGCTCAAAGACATAAATTTGAAGAGGATTGGGAGCTTGATTTCTCATTTGGGATCAAAGGATTGAGTCGATTTCGTGGCAATATCTTTATGCAGCGTGGGGCAGTTGCAGGAGCCTTTCGGGCCCTCTCCTTTGACATTCTCAATTTTTCTGAACTGGGAATCCCCCCCGTTGTCAATGAACTGCTAAAAAAACCGAAGGGATTGGTTCTGGTGACCGGCCCTACAGGCACAGGAAAGTCAACCACCTTAGCCGCCATGATCGACAAGATCAACAATGAAAAGAATTGCCATATCGTCACCATTGAGGATCCCATCGAATATCTTCATCGCCATAAGATGTGTATTGTAAATCAGAGAGAGGTTAATTCAGATACCAAGAGTTTTGCTGCAGCACTCCGACACATCCTTCGACAAGATCGAGATATTATTCTTATCGGTGAGATGAGGGACCTTGAAACGATCGAGGCTGCTCTAACCTGTGCGGAAACAGGGCACCTAACCTTTGCAACCTTGCATACCAACTCTTGTGTTGAAACCATCAACCGTATCATTGATGTCTTTCCTCCCCATCAACAGACTCAAATCCGAACACAGCTTTCCTTTGTCTTAGAAGGTGTTTTAGCCCAGCAACTCATTCCAAAGGTAGGGGGGAAAGGCCGTGTCTTAGCCATGGAGATCATGATCCCAAACCCAGCCATCCGAAATCTGATCCGAGAGGACAAGATTCAGCAAATCTATTCCCTCATGCAGGTGGGACAGACAAAATTTGGGATGCAGACCATGAACCAGGCCCTCCTCTCACTTGTAGAACGACACCTCATCTCCCTCGAAGACGCAATGGAGAGAAGCCATAATCTCGACGAATTTCGTCAAATGCTCTCAACCTCTAACGCTGCTGTGGGAAGGAAGGAGAGACAGGTAAGAACAGCTTAATCCTTAACAAAAAACATTCATTGTGATTTTTAATTTAAGGGGAAAGAATTATGCCAATCTATAAATGGGAAGGAAAAACGGCAAAAGGAGCGATTAAAAAAGGTGAGACAGAAGCCCCGAATGAGGCTGCTCTTCGAGTCCACCTTCACCAACAGAATATCATCCCGATAAAGATCGCTACAAAGGGGACAGAGATTAAAATCTCTTTGCCTTTTAAGAGAAAGGTCAAACAGCGATCGATTGCCATTTTTACCAGGCAGTTGGCCACCATGATTGATGCAGGCCTTCCCCTCGTCCAATCTCTTGAGATCCTCTCCTCCCAGCAGGAAAATAAAACCTTTAAAAATATTTTGAGGGAGATCCGTGAGGATGTAGAAGGAGGATCAACATTTGCAGGAGCCCTGAAGAAACATCCTTCAACCTTCAATGAATTGTATACCAACTTAGTCGTGGCCGGGGAAGAAGGAGGAATATTGGATAGTATCCTCACCCGCTTGGCCAATTATATCGAAAAGGCAGAGGCTTTAAAAAAGAAGATCAAGTCAGCCCTCTTCTATCCGGCGACCATCGTGGGGGTGGCCATCATCGTTGTGATGATCCTGATGATCTTTGTCATCCCTGTTTTTGAAGCCATGTTCAGATCAGCAGGACAGACCCTCCCCCTCCCAACACTGATTGTGGTCTCATTGAGTAAGTTAGTCAAGAAATATGTGATCATTATCATTCCGGCTTTTGTTCTTCTTTTCTATCTTCTCAGAAAATATCACCAGACCGAAAGTGGAAAGACCGTTATTGATCGTCTTCTCTTGAAATTACCTGTTTTTGGTCTGCTGCTGAAGAAAATAGCGGTGGCACGTTTTTCCCGTACCCTCGGAACGCTCATCAGCAGCGGGGTTCCCATCTTAGATGGATTAAACATCGTCTCAAGGACCTCGGGGAACAAGACCATTGAAAATGCAATCCTTAATGCCCGGGCCAGCATTCGGGAAGGAGAAACGATTGCTGAGCCTTTAAATCGAGGGGGAATCTTCCCTCCCATGGTCATCCAGATGATCTCTGTTGGAGAATCCACAGGAGCCTTAGATTCCATGCTCTCAAAGATTGCCGATTTTTATGAGGACGAAGTAGACATCGCAGTGGCCAATTTGACCTCCCTTCTTGAACCTTTTCTCATGATCTTTTTAGGGGTCGTGATTGGAGGGGTGGTCATTTCTATGTATCTTCCTATTTTCCAAATGGCCTCTGCTGTGGGATAAAGAAGAAGGATGAGTTTAGATCAAACCCTGATGCATGAGTCAGATCAAAAAACTCTGAGTACTGTAAAAGGGTTGATGTTCTGTCGAATCATCATCCTAACCCTCTTGCTGACGATTGCCTTCCTGTTCCAGCTTTCGGATAAGAAACTCTTTTTTATCCCGTTGACCAACCGCTTTTATTACTTTATCAGTCTCTTTTATCTTGTCACCATCCTCTATGGACTCCTATTGAAAAGGGTTAAAGATCTTAGAAGATTTGCCTTTATCCAGATCCTTTTAGATCATTTCTTCATCATCTGCCTAATCTATTTTACAGGAGGGGTAGAAAGTTATTTCACCATCACCTACATCTTTTCCATCATTGGAAGCAGTATCTTCTTTTACAAGCGAGGGGCATTCCTGTCAGCCTCCTTCTCCACCTTACTCTACGGTCTGGTATCATTACTTCAATTATACCACCTGATCAATCCATCAGGCCGTCCTTCTGATTTAGCCATTGAAGCCAGTCATACTTTTTACTCATTGGTCATCTACATGGCCACCTTTTACATCGTTGCCTTTTTAAGCAGCATGGTCTCTGAGGAATTGAAGAAGAAGAGAAAGGAACTCATTCAGAAACAGGTCGATTATAACCAACTGGAAACCTTTAATCGGAACATCATCCAGAGCTTAGATAGCGGGCTTCTGACCAGTGACCTTACTGGAAAGATCATTTTTATTAATCGAACTGGTGAAAAGATTCTGAATCGCAATTTTGAAGAACTGAAGGGGTTATCGATTTATGACCTTTTTCCCACTCTCGGGGGGATGATTGAACAGTTAAAAAATAAATCGACAGAGATCTCCTCCGGATACCATCGTTATGAAACACTCCTTACCCATCCGGACGAGAGGAAAGTCTACTTAGGATTTTCGATCTCCCCTTTGACCGATCCTGAAGGACGGTTGATTGGACATACTCTGATCTTTCAAGATATTACAAAATTTAAAGAGATGGAAGAGCAGATGAAACAGATTGATAAAATGGCAGCCATCGGGGTTCTGGCAGCCGGGATGGCCCACGAGATTAGAAACCCATTAGCCTCTCTAAGTGGATCGATTCAAATGCTCAGGTCTGAACTTACATTAAATGATGTCCAACAGCATTTGATGGAAATCTCCCTCAGGGAGTCGGAGAGACTCAATGCCTTGATCACAGATTTCTTACTTTTTGCTCAGCCACCGAAAATTCATAAGACTCCTTATTCCATCGACAAGATCATTGACGAAACATTGGATCTCCTCTCCCACTCCCCATCTCTCCATGAGGGAATTCACATTGTCCGATCCAATGGCCAGGAAGAGGTTCAGGCATCTGTTGATCCTGCCCAAATGAGACAGGTTTTCTGGAACCTTTTGATGAATGCCACCCAAGCCATATCTGAAAAGGGAGAGATATGCATTCAGGTTAAGAAAGGGGATCCTTTAGATGGTCCCTCTTCTCCAATTTTAGCTTCATCAAGGGATAAAGAATGGGTCAAAATATCTATTTCAGACTCTGGAAATGGGATTGCTCCAGAGGATAGAGGAAAGATCTTTGAACCCTTTTTTACAACCAAAGACAACGGGACAGGATTGGGTCTTTCCATCGTTCATAAAATCATCGAAAATCATAATGGTTTGATCAAGGTAGAAAGCGAACCTGGTAAAGGGTCGAAATTTACGATATTTCTCCCTGCTGATTAGACCTAAATGGAATCTTTAAAAGGATCATGTTTTTTTATCCACTATGGATGAGGGAAAAGTGGTAAAAGATAAAATCTTAGTAGCAGATGATGAACAAAGCATGAGAGAATTCTTAGATATCATGCTTAAAAAAGAAGGTTACAAAGTGACGCTTGCCTCGAATGGGGAGGAGGTGATCCATCTCATTGAAAATGATCTCTTCGATTTGGTGCTCTTAGATATTCGAATGCCTAAATTGGACGGGATCACCGCACTTAAAAGGATTAAGGCCATTTCCCCTGAAACCATTGTGATCATGATCACGGCTTATGCCTCCGCGGATACGGCGATTAAGGCCATGAAGGAAGGGGCCTATGATTATATCACCAAACCCTTCAAGGTGGATGAAATTAAGCTGATTGTTAAGAATGCCCTTGAAAAGATATCGCTCCAAAAGGAAAATCTCCTCCTAAAACAGGTGGTCAAGGATCGTTATCACTTTGGAAATATCATCGGACAGAGCTCCAAGATGTTAGCCCTGTATGACCTATTAGAAAAAGTCGCTCCTACCAAAACCAATATTCTGATCACCGGAGAGAGTGGCACAGGAAAGGAGTTGGTTGCAAAAGCCATCCACTATAATAGCCCACGAAAGGAAAAGCCTTTCGTGACATTAAATTGTGGAGCCATCCCTGAGACGCTCATCGAGAGTGAACTGTTTGGCCATGTGAAAGGGGCCTTCACGGATGCCATTGCAACCAAGAAGGGACTATTTGAGGTTGCCGATGAGGGAACCATCTTCTTAGATGAAATCAGCGAACTCCCCCTTCTCATGCAAGTAAAACTTCTCCGTGTTTTACAGGACAAAGAATTTAAAAGGGTTGGAGGCACAGAGGATATCCGCGTAGATGTCAGAATCATTTCTGCGACCAACAAAGACCTGGAACTGGCAGTCAAGGAGAAGCGTTTTAGGGAAGATCTCTTTTACCGATTGAATGTCATCCAGATCAAGCTTCCTCCCCTCAGAGAGAGAAAAGAGGATATCCCCCTCTTGGCCAGCCATTTCTTAAAAAAGTATTCAGAGGAATTGAATAAGAAAATCTCCACCATTACCCCTGAAGCCCTTCAGATCCTGCTCAATTATGAATATCCAGGCAATGTGAGGGAATTACAAAACATCATCGAAAGAGCCGTGGCACTCGAAAGCCATACAGAATTGACCACCCATCATCTCCACTCCTATCTGAGTGAACCGTCCTTTTTGAAGAAGGGTCCCATTGACATCGAAATTCCAAGTGAGGGGATCGACCTCGAAAAGGTAGTGGAAGAGTTAGAAAGGACCCTCCTGCTAAAAGCTCTGGATAAGACCAAAGGAATTAAGAAGAAGGCTGCAGAACTTCTCCATATCAATTTTCGATCCATGCGATACCGTTTAGAAAAATATGGATTGAATCATGGAGGAGACTCTGAGCTCAGCTGATTTACCCTTCCCTTCACTTCCTCTTAAACTGTTTTCTTAACTCATTGATAGGAAAAGGGAAAAAGATGGGGCGCCCATGGGGACAGGTAGAAGAAAGGGAAAAAGAGGCAAGTTGATCGAGCAATTGGTCCATCTCCTCTCGCCTCAGTGAATAGTTACCCCGAATGGCAGAGTGGCAGGCCAGGGTGACTAAAATCTGATGGATCACTCCTTCTGTCTGATCTGATCTTTCTATGGAAGAGAGATCATGGAGGATCTCTCTTACAACTTCTTTTAGATCCCTCCGACCGATCAAAGAAGGGAAGGAGCAAATCGCAAAGAGTCTTTCACCCACTGGATCGATCTCAAATCCCATAAGCTTCAATCCTTCTCCTATGGATTCCAGGAGCAAAGATTCTTCCATTGACAATTCAAGTAAGATAGGGAGAAGTAATCTTTCAGAGGCAATGGAATGATTCTCATACTCCTCCTTAAATCTCTCAAAGAGAATTCTCTCATGGGCAGCATGTTGATCAATGAAGATCAGATGGTCTTCTCCTTCGCAGAGGATATAGGTTCCCTGAATCTGACCTAAAACAGGGTAAGGCCACCTCTTTTGTGGCTCCCAGATTTTTTCTTCTCTTTCCCGGATTAAAAAGGCATTTTCTTCCTGATGAATCATCGATGGGAGGGGAAGGGCAAAATGTTCTTGGGAGGTCGACAATAAGCTTTCGTTTTTCTCTTTAGGTAACGTTATGGGTTCACCCCCATTCATAGAGAGGGCGGATCGGATCGCCTGGTAAATCTTTTCGGAGTCTTTAAACTTAACCTCTGCCTTTGTAGGATGAACATTCACATCTATGGTAGAGGGAGGAACATGAATGAAGAGGATGACTACTGGGAATTGATTGCTCGGAAGGACATGGCGATAACTATCTAACACTGCCTTATAGATGATTCGATCCTTAATAAACCTTCCATTGACATAGAAATAAAGATCTCCTGAATTTCGCTTTGAAAAGTTGGGGAGGCTGGCAAAACCGGTAATCTTAATCTCTCCGGTTTCGTAACCCATCGGTCGAAGATGGTGATAGACCTCGCTCCCAAAGATATCCTCAATACGCTGCTCCGGGGCTGTTGCCTTGATATGCTCTTGGAGGAGGTGCCCCTCATGAATCAATTTAAAGGAAATAAAAGGGTAAGAAAGGCTTAAACGGATAAAATGATTGAGGATGTGCCGAAGTTCGGATTGGATCGATTTTAAAAATTTCCGTTTGACAGGGATGTTATAGAAGAGATTTTTTACCTCAACCTCAGTCCCCACAGGGCATCCGATCTCCAAAATCCTCTTAATCTCTCCGCCTTCACAGATCACCTCTGTGCCAATGAGGGAGTGAGGGTTTCTCGTCCGAAGGGTCATTTTGGAAACCTGGGCGATACTGGGCAAGGCTTCTCCCCTGAATCCGAGGGTGTGGATGGCATAAAGATCTTCTGAGCTTTTAATCTTACTCGTTGCATACCTCTGTAAAGCTACTGGTGCATCCTCGGGGTCCATTCCCTCTCCATTGTCCATCACCCGAATCGACTGGAGCCCCCCGGAGGTCAGCTCTACGATGATCTCCGTACTCCCCGCATCGATGGAATTCTCCATTAACTCCTTCACAACAGAAGCAGGTCTCTCAATCACCTCTCCTGCAGCAATGATTTGAGAAATGGATTCGGGTAAGACTGCAATCTTTCTTGCCATGACGAACGTCCTTCACCCTCCATCGATGAAAGCTCCCATCTTTCTAAACTTTTCATAGCGAAGACGGATCAACTCATCGACCTCTATCCCTCCTAATTCATTCAAATGCCGTCCAATGACTTCCTTTAAGGTCTCCACCATGGCCTTAGGATCTCGATGGGCCCCTCCCAGGGGTTCCTTGACGACCTCGTCAATCACCCCTAACTGATATAGATGATTGGCTGTCATCTTTAATGATTCAGCCGCTAACATCTTACCTTTCTCAGAATCTTTCCATAAGATCGCTGAGCAGGCCTCAGGGGAGATGACGGAATAGATAGAGTATTCTAACATTAGAATTCGATCCCCCACCCCAATGGCCAAGGCCCCACCACTTCCCCCTTCTCCAATGATGATGACCAATATCGGAACCCGAAGGATGGCCATGGCCCTCAAATTCCTGGCAATGGCCTCTGCCTGGCGTGTCTCTTCGGCGCCGCGCCCGGGATGGGCCCCGTGGGGTTCGATAAGACTGATGCTCGGCGTTTTGACGGCCGCAGCCAGTTTCAGGGGTCGCAGGGCTTTTCGATAGCCTTCAGGGTGGGCCATTCCAAAATTTCGATAGAGCATTTCCTTGGCGTCACTCCCTTTTTGATGGCCAATGACCACCACGGCCTTCCCATTAAACTTAGCCAAGCCTCCAATGATGGCTGGATCGTCTTTATAGCTTCGATCCCCATGAAGCTCAATAAATTGATCAAACATTGACTGGATGTAGTAGAATGTCCTGGGTCGGTCAATGTGTCGAGCCAGTTGGGTGATCTGCCAGCCTGTGAGGTTTGAAAATATCTCCTTGCGTAATCGCTGAAGTTTTTCTTCTAAATTTTTTAAGGGATCATTGAAGGAGATTTGTTTCCCTTTGGAGAACCTTTTCAGATTTTCAATCTCCCTCTCTAATTCAACGAGAGGTTTTTCAAAATCCAAATAGTGTCTGACCATTTTATCCCCAATCACTCAAAGAGTACAGAGGTCTGAAATAGATTTTGAACTGCATTCCTAAACTCTAAAGAAGGATCTACTTGATAATGCTCTGATAAAGAAATGATGACCTCATGATCTGTCCCGTTCATAAAGTGAAGAAACACTCGGTGAGATCCAGGGTAGGCTTCAATAATTCCTTTGAGAGCGTTAAGCTGGGAAGGAGTGGTCGTGACGGGAATTTTCAAACGCAGGGATTGGGTTTCAGGGATGAGTATTTTGGAAAGGGATTGGACCTCGGAACCTTTAATCTTCACTTGTTCGTCGGAGAGATCTAAGATCCCTTTGATGAGGAGAGGATCCCCTCCTCTCAAAAGAGGTAAAGCAGCTTTAAACACTTCAGGGAAAAGGATCACCTCAACGTATCCCTTCATATCCTCGAGGGTAACAAAGGCCATTCGTTCTCCTTTTTTAGTCATGATCTCTTTTGATCCACTGATCAGGCCACAAACTTTTACCTCAGCTCCATTTTGTAACTTTGAAAGGAGAGAGGTATCCAAGTCCGTGTATTTCTTAATTTCTTCTTGATACCTGGACAGAGGATGACGTGAGATATAAAATCCAATCGTCTCCTTTTCAAAGGCGATCAACTGATTCTCAGGAAACTCTTCAATTTCAGGATATTCCTCCCTCCTCTCTTGAGACCGATCGATCAGCATGCTGAGTTGAGGTTCCCCTTTTCTTTTCTGTTCAAACTGTGATTGTTCGAGAAGATCTCCCAAGATAGTTAACATTTGAGATCGGTAGATTTTTGAGAAATCAAAGGCGCCACATTTGATCAGACTTTCAACCACCCGACGATTCACTTTTCTCAAATCCACTCGATAACAAAAATCATATAAGGATTTGAATTTCCCATGCTTCTCTCTTTCTAACAGAATGGCGTCGATGGCTGCATCCCCTACATTCTTCACTGCAGCCAGGCCAAAACGGATTTGGTTGCCCACGACAGTGAAATTTCGATCACTTTCATTGATATCAGGAGGGAGGATCTCAATTCCCATCTCTCGACATTCCGAGATGTATTTCAATATCTTATCGGCATTTTGGGCCTCACTGGTTAGGAGTGCTGCCATAAATTCAATTGGGTAATGGGTCTTTAAATAGGCTGTCTGGTAGGCGATAAGGGCATAGGCAGCGCTATGAGATTTGTTGAATCCATATTCAGCAAATTTTGCCATCAGGTTGAAAATCTTCTCTGCCTTAGCCGGGTTGATTCGATTCCTCCTGGCCCCCTCTAAGAATTTCTCTTTCTGTAACTCCATCTCTCTGGGGTCCTTTTTGGCCATAGCCCTCCTGAGTACATCTGCATCCTCCAAACTGAAATGGGCCAACGAACTTGCTATTCGCATCACCTGTTCCTGATAGACGATGACTCCGTAGGTATCTTTCAATATCTCTTTGAGATCAGGGTGATCGTATCGAATGGTCTCCTGTCCATTCTTCCTTTTAATGTATTCATCCACCATTCCACTTTTAAGAGGTCCCGGACGATAGAGGGCTACCAAGGCAATGATCTCCCTGAAGTTCTCTGGTTTCAATTTGATCAACAAGTCCCTCATCCCCGAACTCTCAAGCTGAAAGATTCCAAGGGTAGCCCCTGTTCCGAGAAGTTCAAACACTTTAGGGTCATCCAAGGGGATCTGAGAAAGCTCAATCTTTACACCATATTTTTTCTCAATAAGTTGGAGGGCATGGTTGACGACCGTGAGGGTCTTTAGCCCCAAGAAATCAAATTTGACCAGGCCAATGGCTTCAACCTCCTTCATGGAATATTGGGTCATCCATTCGCCATTCTGTCCACGATAGAGAGGAAGATATTCCATCAGTGATTTATTAGAGATGACCACTCCTGCTGCATGAGTAGAGGCATGGCGGGTCAATCCCTCCAGGGATTTTGCAATGGAGAATAGGGACTCGATCCGAGAATCCTTTTTAATCAATTCCTTCAATTGGGGCTCTTGGTTTATAGCCTGCTCGAGCGTAATATTTAAAGGAGTGCTTGGGACCAATTTGGCAATCCGGTCGACTTCAGCATAAGGAAGCCCGATGACCCGACCTACATCTCGAATGACGGCACGGGCCTGCATCTTCCCAAAGGTGATGATTTGAGCCACATTTTCCTTCCCATACTTTTCAGTCACATACTGGATCACCTCGCCCCTTCCCTCCATACAAAAATCCACATCGACATCGGGCATGCTGCTCTTCCTACCTGGATTGAGAAATCTCTCAAAAATCAAATCGTATTCGATCGGGTCCAAATCGGTGATATTCAGAGCATAGGCCACAAGGCTACCAGCAGCTGATCCTCTTCCTGGGCCTACTGGAATCCCCCGATCTTTTGCAAAACGGATAAAATCTGCAACGATTAAAAAGTATCCTGAATACCCCATGGATTTGATGATTTTCAGTTCCTCCTCAAGGCGGGCCAGATACTTTTTTGACCGTTCTTCAAAATTTTTCTCCTTAGGATAAGCACTCAATCTCTTTTGCAATCCTGATCTTGAGAGCTTTTCTAAATAACTATCTAAAGATTCTTCAGATGGAACGGCCACCTTGGGAATATGTTTCTCCTCAAATCTCAACTCCAGGTTACATTGTTCTGCGATCTCAACCGATTGGGTAATCACTTCGGGATGGTTTGGAAAAAGGTCTGACATCTCCTGGGGAGACTTAAAATAGAACTCATCGGATGAGAACCTCATCCGATCCTTATCCTGGAGGGTTTTTCCTGTCTGAAGGCACAAGAGGACCTCATGAGCCTTAGCATCCTCTCGATGAAGATAGTGGCAGTCATTGGTTGCCACAAGAGGAATTGAGAGTTGATGACCGATCTCGAAGAGGCGTTCATTGATCAGCCTCTGGTTCTCAACGCCGTTGTTCTGAACCTCCAGAAAGAATCTGTGATCATCAAAGATCTTTCGATATTCCTCTGCTGCTTGGATGGCCTTTTTCATCTCTCCCCGGCCCGCATGAACAGAGATCTCTCCCTTAAGACAACCACTCAAAGCGAACAGTCCTTCATGATATTTACTCAGAAGTTCTTTATCGACCCGGGGTTTATAATAAAATCCTTCAAGATAGGCTAAACTGACTAACTTAATCAGATTGAAATAACCTGTTCTATTCTTGACCAGTAAGGTTAGATGATAGGCCCCTTCGGTCCCTTCTCCCCCTCGTTTCTCAAATCGGGAACTGGGAGAAACATAAACCTCGCATCCTAAAATGGGTTTAATTCCATGTTTGATGGCTGTCTGGTAGAACTCCACCGCCCCGAACATATTTCCATGGTCAGTTAAGGCCAAGGCTCCCATCCGATATTTTTTGGCTAATTCGAGAACCTCTTCAAATCGAATGGCTCCATCTAATAGACTATATTGACTATGAACATGAAGATGGACAAAGCCCAAGGTTTCCATAAGATCGATCATCCCATCCTTCTAAGGTTTGAACCCCTGCTCCTTTTATTCCCACTCAATCGTACTGGGGGGCTTAGAGCTAATGTCATAGACAACCCGATTGACCCCCTTTACCTCATTAATAATTCGATTCGAGATATGTTCTAAAATGGGATAGGGGAGCCTCGCCCAATCTGCAGTCATTCCATCCTGACTGGAAACCACCCGTAAGGCAACCACATTCTCATAGGTCCTTTCATCTCCCATTACCCCTACAGTCTTTATTGGGAGTAAAACTGCAAATGATTGCCACAATCGGTCGAAAAAAGGATACCTCTCCATCTCTTTTAGGACGATTTCATCCGCTGCTCTCAGGATCTCTAATCTTTCTTTATTGACTTCTCCAATGATCCGAATGGCCAAGCCAGGTCCTGGAAAGGGTTGACGTTTAATAATTCGATCAGGCAACCCCAGCACCTTACCTAATTGCCTGACCTCATCCTTAAACAATTCTCGTAAGGGCTCGACTAATTTTAATTTCATCTTCTCCGGTAACCCTCCCACATTATGATGGCTCTTGATCTTGGCCGAGGGCCCTTTTGAAGAAACACTTTCAATCACATCTGGATAGAGGGTCCCCTGGGCTAAGTACTCCACATTCTTAATCTTCTTAGCCTCTTTCTCAAAGATCGAGATGAACTCCTTTCCAATCCTCTTTCTCTTTTCCTCTGGATCCACTACCCCTTTCAACTTTGTCAAAAAAGATTTTTCCGCATTGACATAGACCAGGGGAATTTTAAAATGATTCTGGAATAAATTCACGACCTGATGGGCCTCCCCTTTTCTTAAGAGGCCATTATTCACAAAGATACATTTCAGGCGGTTTCCTACAATCTGGTGAAGAAGAAGAGCGACAACCGTTGAGTCAACTCCTCCACTCAATGCACAAATCACCTTTCCCTTTCCCAGCCTCTTTTTCAAATCCTGTTGGGTCTGCTCTAAGAAAGAGTCCATCGTCCACCGACGGTCGCATTGACAGATAAGAAAAAGAAAATTCTTAATGAGATCCATTCCCCTCGGAGTATGAACCACCTCAGGATGGAATTGAAGGCCATAGATCTTCCTCCGAGGATCTCCAATAATGGCAAAAGGGGTATTTCGAGAATGGGCCATGGCTTGGAATTGGGGAGGCATCTTCTTGACTTGGTCCCCATGGCTCATCCATACCACCATGGGTGTTCCTTTCCTTCCAATGCCCCTGAATAATTCATCCTCGTGGTCCAGGATTAATTTGGCTTTCCCATATTCCCTTCTCTCTGAGTGTATCACTTCCCCCCCTAATAGTTGGGCCATCATCTGCATCCCATAACAGATACCCAAAATGGGAATCCCCAATTTTAGAAGCTCAGGATCACAATAGGGAGCACCCTTTTTATAGACACTGGCTGGACCTCCTGATAAAATAATCCCCTGGGGAGATAATGCTTTCACCTGATCCGCTGAAAGATCATAGGGATGAATTTCACTATAGATCTGGCACTCCCTCACCCTCCTGGCGATCAATTGGGTATACTGGGAACCGAAGTCGAGGATGAGAATCCTATCATAAAAATCCTGTCTCTTCATCTTTCTCATATTTTATCACGAAGGATTAGGAAAAAGGTAATGGATGGATTCAATTCTTCAATGCATTAATAGATATTTCCCATCTCTTAACTCATAGTGATAAGTTACCCCTTTTTGGTAAAAGAGATCACCCTTTCTTAAAAGCTTCTCTGAAACCAAATCTTCGAGTTGAGATGGATATTCTCCTTTTTCCAAATAGTAGACCTCCAAGGCTGCCTTAATTCGTTCCAGTTGGGTCTTGTGAAAAAATTGGGAGGGGATTCCTAAATCAGCCCTTTCGATTCGGGAATTCCACAGGTGATTTAAGAAATGGGGCCTAATCCAGACGAGGAAGAGGAAGACAACCACTAAAAAGATACCATAATAAACATAAGGGAGAGCCCTTCTAAAATTCACCATGCTCACCTTCTTGATGAGACTGGGGGTTCGAACCCCTACCATTTCAATGAGTCCCATTTCAGAAAGGTCAACAAGGATTTCACTGGCATTAAACTTTCCCAACAGGCTCCGATCGATGATCTCCTGAACCGTCCTATTTCCATCGATTAAATTGTAAATCAATTCCTGTTCGGAGTTCAGTTTCTCTTTTAAATAGTATTGAGAGGCATCCAGGGTCTTTCCCTCAACTCCCTCTGTCTTTT
Organism: Deltaproteobacteria bacterium; assembly: GCA_037441725.1. GTDB lineage: Bacteria > Desulfobacterota > BSN033 > BSN033 > UBA1163 > JBBIRT01. The sequence continues at coordinate 19,869 of JBBIRT010000053.1, forward strand.
TAAAGACGATGTGAGGAGAGAAAATCTTTTTCTCGATCTCTGACCACTCATCAACCATACGCAGGATATTTAATAAAACCTGTTCTGTACTCAAGGCAAAAGGGATCTTTTTATAGCTCTCCACCAATTTCAAGTCAAAGTTAAAGTTGCCATCCTCCCACCAAAAAAGATCATAAATGGTTTCGTAAATCTGTGTGGAGATCACCTTGAGCACATCCTCTTTGGTGAGGAATTGTAGTTCGACCAGAATCTCCCCGATATATTTCAGCGTTTCTTTTTGAATCCTTAAAACCCTTTCCAATTGTTCCTCTGTGATCAGTTGGGCCTTCACCAAAATCTCACCGATCAGGTCTTTCTTTCCCCGGTAATTGGAATAGACGTGAACGATCATCCCATCCACAAAATGGATCTCCACTAAGTCCTTTCCCCGACGGATCTTTAATATCCCTGTCTTAAGCTGTTGTCCGATCAGTTGGATAATCTCCGTGATACTAAAGTCCTTTAATGTTCCTTGGAGGGCCATATTTTCTCTCGACGATCATAAAGATCATTAAAACATCATCCATCCCATTCAGGTTCCTTAGAAAAGATAGGGAACCTCATGGAGGCGTAATCCTTTCCTCCACCTTTTGATTCATTCGATAAACGCGACGAACGGACCAATAATAGTAAAGGAGGAATAGTATAATCCACACCGTCCCTCCCCAAAAAGTTTTAGGAAGTAAGGGCAGTGAAGAAGGTATTACCCCATTCCAATAGATAAATTTTAAAATAAAAATGAAAAAAATACAGAGGAAGAGAAATCCTTTAAGAACCTTCTCCTTCCATAGTTCACTGAATCCTAAGAGAAAAAAGGAAAGCCACCGGCTGACCAATTGTT
>JBBIRT010000054.1:0-20578 GCA_037441725.1 Deltaproteobacteria bacterium
CACCACCGCTACCACTCCTCCCACTAACATCTTCTCTTTTGAGAGGATGGTACAGGCACGGGCAACGGCTGCACTTGCCTGGGATATGCTCTCACTGATCAGTTTGGGGCTATGTCCTGCACCTGCAAGATAGAGGCCATCGGTAGCAAAATCAACTGGCCTTAGCTTCATATGGGCTTCAAGGTAGAAGCCCTCCGCGGTTCGAGGAACTTTTAACATCGTTGCCAATTCTTCATTCTCCCTCGGAATGGTCGCAGAGGAGAGAATGAGAAGATCGGATGTCACCTCCACCTTTTCTTTTAAGACTCGATCAATGAAGGATATGGTGAGATCCTGACCATTCTTTTTTACCTCTGGTTTCTCTTCAGGTTCATATTTAATAAATAGAATCCCCCTGCTTCGAGCCTTTTCATAATAGGGTTCAAGAAGTCCATAGGTTCGCATGTCCCGATAGAGGATGGAGATTTTGGCATTAGGATTTAATTCCTTTATCTTGAGGGCATTCTTAATAGCCGTGGCACAGCAGGTGCGACTACAATAGGGCCTTTGTTCGTTTCTTGAACCCACACACTGGATCATCACGACCTGATGAACTTTCTTCATTTCATCGGGTTGATTGGCCATTCGATTCTCTAACTCGAGTTGAGTGAGGATGCGAGGATCCTCACCATAGAGGTATTCTGTGGGCTTCCATTCCTCTGCACCTGTGGCTAAGATGGTAATCCCATGTTCAATCTTTCGGTAATACATGGTCGGGGCGACCATCACTCCTGTGGAAAAATTTCCCTTTGAGCCACTGAAATCTACCACTAAGGCATTGGTGATGACATGGATAGAGGGATGGTGGGTCACTTTATCAATCAACTCTTTAAGGAAGGCCTGGACATCCTCACCTTCGAGGGTATAGTAAATATTCCTTAAATTTCCACCCAATTGGGCTTCCTTTTCAAGGAGGTAGACCTCATAGCCCTGTTGGGCTAACTTGAGGGCAGAGGTCATTCCAGCCACTCCTCCACCGATGACCAATCCCTTTTGAATCACTGAGACAGCCAATTCTCCGAGGGGCTGAATCATCCGGGCATTGGCTACAGCCATCCGGATGAGATCCTTTGCTTTTCGGGTGGCCTCTTCCTTCTGTTGCATATGAACCCATGAACACTGATCTCGAATGTTGGCCATTTCAAAAAGATACTTATTCAATCCTGCATCCCTGAGGGTTTCTCGAAACATGGGTTCATGGGTTCTTGGAGAGCAGGAGGCCACGATCACACGATTAAGATGATTTTCTTTGATGGCCTTTTTGATCTTCTCCTGGGTGTCAGTAGAGCAGGTGTAAAGATTTTCGTCCACATACACAACATTTTCTAATGTTCGAGCATACTCCTTGACCGAAGGGACATTGACTACTCCTCCAATATTGATCCCGCAGTGACAGACGAAGACTCCGATGCGAGGTTCTTCTTGGGCCACCTCCAACTCAGGAGGATATTCTTTCTTGGTGGCAATGGTCCCTCTTGCCTGAGCAATCATTGCCGTAGCGTCTGCCACTGCACCGCTTGCCTGTGAAACGGTTTCTGGAATGTCTTTTGGTCCTTGGAAAGCGCCACAAACATAGATGCCTGGTTTTGAGGTGGCAGTAGGTTCGAAGGGTCGGGTTTTGCACCATCCATATCGATCCAATTCCACCCCCATTCTTTTTGCCATCTCCATGGTCCCCTTTGAGGGAACCATGCCCACGGAGAGGACGACGAGATCAAACTCCTCCTCGATAAAATTCCCCTCCTCATTGAGATAGGTGATCTGGAGGTTTTTGGTCTTAAGATGTTCTCTTACCCTGGAGACCATACATTTAATAAATCTCACTCCATACTCAGACTTTGCCCTCTCATAGTAAGCATCGAATCCCTTCCCATAGGCCCTTACATCCATATAGAAAATGGTGGGTTTGACAAAGTGAACATGCTCCTTGGCAATGATGGCCTCTTTGGTTGCATACATGCAGCAGATGGAAGAGCAATAATCATTCCCGCAATTTGAATCCCTAGATCCGACACACTGAATAAAGGCGATTCTTTCTGGAATCGTTCCGTCAGAAGGACGGAGAAGGTGACCTCGATGAGGTCCGGTGGCGCTTAGTAATCTTTCAAACTCAATGCTGGATACGACATTGGAATAGATTCCATAACCGAATTCCTGCCGAAGATGGGCATCAAAAACCTCATAACCAGGGGAGAGGATGATGGAACCCACTTCAACCTTCTCCTCTTTTTGGGTGTCTGCATAATTGACCGCCTTTGCCAGGCAGACCCTTTCACACAATCCACACCCAATACATTTTTCCCGATCGATGATAAATACCTTTGGAATGGCCTGGGGATATTTAATATAGATGGCTGCTCTTCGGCTCATCCTTTCATTGTAGGTATCGATTGCCGTGACAGGACAATGTTTTGCACATTCTCCACAACCTGTACATCGATCGAGATGGATATATCTTGGTTTCCGAATGAGGGTGACTGAGAAACGGCCCGGTTCACCCTCTACCCTCTGAACTTCTGCATTGGCGATGATATGGATATTGAGATGCCTTCCGCACTCCACCAATTTTGGAGACATGATGCACATGGAACAGTCATTGGTGGGAAAGGTCTTGTCGAGCTGGGCCATCACCCCACCAATCGTGGGGGAGTTATCAACCATGTAGACGTAAAATCCTGACTCAGCAAGGTCCAAAGAGGCCTGCATTCCTCCAATTCCTCCACCGACCACCATCACTGCACCAATGGGTGGCTGGGTGGTGTGGATGCCTTCTTTTTTTATCGCCGCTTCCATATTTGAAGACTCCAGACTACGAACGTTGAACCCATTGCCTAAACCATTTAAATATTGCGTATGTATTTTGGTATCTTTCCTTCTTCTGAAGGATCAAATCCGATCCTTGCCTCCCCTACCAGAGAGATCAGGTAGGTGAGGGTTTCATTTAATTTCAAATTCAATCTCTGGCTGATTTCTGTGGCAGGAAGAGATCTTGATTCGATCAAAGATAGGATCTGATTCTTTATCAACTCCTCCCGGATCGTTCCCTCCATGATCTCTTCTAACCTTTCTTGTGAAAGCTTTTCATGATAGACATTTTCTTTTTCAAGAAGCTCTGGACCTTTTCCAGAGATCCATCGAACCTTTTCTCCCTCCAGGGTAGCTTGAATGGCTCGAACCTTTCCCTTCATCTCCTGATGGAGGGGAAAAGGACCCATCGTTCTGATCTTCTCGATGAATTGGCGAACGACCTGGGAGAAGCGTTCTCCCTCCCCTGCAGAGACCCAATCGAGAAGGAGCCTCTCTGATTCAACTCCAGCCATATCCAGTAGCTTTCGGGTCAGTTTCATCTTTCTTTCAGCCTGGACATTTCCGGTCAGATAATGGCAATCCCCAGGATGACATCCAAGGACCATTACCCCATCGTATCCTGCCAGGAAGGCCTTGGGGATAAAAGCAGGGTCCACCCTTCCTGAGCACATGACCCGAATCACCCGAGTATGAGGAGGATACTGGAACCTTGAAATGCCTGCAAGATCTGCTCCTGCATAGGCACACCAGTTACAGAGAAAGGATAAGATTTTTGGTTCAAAACTCATAGCTCCCTACCCATTCATATGACCATACCGGTCTCAGGCTGCTTCTTTCTCCCTCAGAGGGATCAAGGCTTCGATTTGAGCAGATAATTGGTCATCTGTGAAATGATGCACGGTCACGGCCCTTTGGGTACAACTGGAGGCGCATACTCCACAACCCTTGCAAGAAGCTGCAATGGTCTCCGCCTTGCTTCCCCGCTCTGTTTCCACGACTCGAATCGCATTAAAAGGACAGAGCAATTCACACAGTCCGCATCCCACACATCGGGTCTGATCAACCTCTGAAATCGTTGGGAGGGCATGGACATACCCTTTGGCCACCGAAGCTGTGGCTCGGGCCACGGCTGCATCTGCCTGTGAAATTGACTCCTGGATGGTTTTTGGAAAGTGAGCCATCCCCGCCAGGAAGATCCCATCGGTTGCAAAATCAACAGGTCTTAATTTCATATGGGCTTCGAGGAAAAATCCGTCTCCCGTTAAAGGAACCTTAAGCATCTTCGCCAAGGCTTCATTCTCGTAAGGAACAATGGCACTGGCTAAGATCACCTGATCGGGTTGGAGGACCACCTCCTCTCCAAGAATTCTGTCCTTTACGTTCAACCTGAGATGACCCTCTTCTATTTTGAGGATGGGTTTTGCATCCAAGTCATAGGGAATGAATTCGATTCCTTGATTTCTTGCCTGAGTATAGTACCTTTCCATCAGTCCATAAGTCCGGATATCTCGATACAAGATCGTAATTCGGAGGTTAGGCATCTTTTCTTTGAGCTTCAGGGCGTTCTTAATAGCCATGGAACAACAGATTCGACTGCAATTGGGATGCTCCGGGGTCCGGGAACCCACACATTGAATCATCACGATATGCCGACAGGCCTTCAGTTCATCCAATTGATGAACGATCTTTTCCTCCAATTCCTTTTGGGTGAGGATTCTTGAATCCTGACCATAAAGATACTCGGTTGGAATGCTTTCTTTTGCCCCAACGGCCACGACCACCACACCATGCTCAAATTCCTTATCAACCCCGTTGACCGATATCACGGATTTAAAATTTCCAATGTATCCATGAATACTCTTAAGCGTTGCCTGAGTGAAAACCTGGATTCTTGGATTGACAAGGACTTCGGCAACCATTTTCTGAAGAAGGGTCTGAGGATTATTCCCTTCGATCGTGTAGTAGAGATGGCGGAGATTTCCCCCCAATTCCGCCTCCTTTTCGATTAAGGCACAATCGAACCCTTGCCGCACCAATTCTAAGGCGGCCCTCATTCCTGAGAGTCCTCCTCCAATCACCAGGGCCTTTTTAATGACCTCCACTACAGGCTCTTTTAAAGGCTGGAGACGTTTCGACTTGGCTACGGCCATCCGGAGCAACTCCTTGGCCTTTTCAGTGGCCTCCTTGGGTTGGTGCATATGCACCCATGAGCATTGATCCCGGATGTTAGTCATCTCAAAAAGATATTTATTTAATCCACTCTCCCGAATGGTTTCTTGGAAGAGGGGTTCATGAGTTCGAGGAGAGCAAGAAGCTACCACCACACGATTCAACTGGTTCTCCTGAATGGCCCGTTTGATCTTCTCTTGAGTATCTTGGGAACAGGTGTAAAGATTTTCCTCCACATAAACGACCCCCTCCAGGGTTTTGGCATACTCCTTCACCTCTGGGACGTTGACCACCCCACCGATGTTGATCCCACAGTGGCAAACAAAGACGCCTATGCGGGGTTCTTGACCTGTCACATCGATTTCAACAGGATAGTCCTTTTTCTGGGTAAGAGATTCTCGGACCTCCACCAGAAGGCCTGAAGCGTTTGCAACAGCAGCACTGGCTTGGGCAACAGTTTCTGGGATGTCCTTTGGTCCCTGAAAAGCCCCGCAGACATAAATTCCAGGTTGGCTTGTTTGAAGGGGTGAGAACTCCTCTGTTTTACAGAATCCATAGGAATCTAATTGCAGGCCAAGTCTTTGGGCTAACTCTTTTGCCCCCTTGGATGGGGTCAATCCCACGGAGAGGACGACGAGATCAAACTCTTCTTCTTTAACCCTTCCTTCAGGATCCACATAGCTGATGACCAGATTTTTCGTCTTGGGTCTCTCCGCCACCCTGGAAACCATGGAGCGGATGAAACGGACGCCATACTCCCTTTTGGCCCTTTCGTAATAGGCATCGAAATCCTTTCCATGAGCACGGATATCCATATAAAAGATGGTGGGCTCCACTTCCGGGTGATGCTCTTTGGCAATGACCGCTTCTTTAATGGCATACATGCAACAGACTGAGCTGCAATACTCATTTCCACCATTTCCATTCATGTCTCTTGAGCCTGCACATTGGATCCAGGCCACCTTTTTTGGAGGCCTCTGATCTGATGGCCTTAGAAGATTTCCTTGGAATGGTCCAGAGGCACTGAGAATCCGTTCGAATTGAATGCTTGTAATCACATTGGCCAACTGACCATAACCATAGGCCAACAATCGATTGGCATCATATTCATCAAATCCAGGGCTGACAATGATGGAACCCACCTTAAAACTTACGATCTCCTCTTTCATCTGATGGTTGATGGCCCCGGCCTTGCAGAGGGCAACGCATTGGAGACATTCCGAACAGAGGCCACAGTTCAGGCATCTTAAGGCCTCTTTTCTTGCCTGCTCTTCCATGAACCCTTTTTTCACCTCTGAAAACTCTTTTCGCCTTGCCTCTGCCGGGCTCCTCGGCATTTCTACCCTCTTTGATTTGGGTTGGTTTGCATAGATCTCTTTGAATTGAGCCTTTCTTAATTTTGTTTTTTCCCTTCCTTTAGAGAGATCGTTCCCCCGAAGGTAGCGATCAATTGAAATGGCTGCCTCCTTTCCAGAGGCAACCGCTTCAATGGCGATCCAGGGACCTGTGACGGCATCTCCCCCAGCAAAGACTCCTTTTCTTGAGGTTTGGAGGGTTATGGGATCGACTTTGATTGTTCCCTGTCCAGTGGCTTCAACCCCCATCCCCTTTAAGAAATTGAGGTCAGGGATCTGACCAATGGCAGGGATCACGGTATCGACCTCAATAAAAAAGTCCGATCCTTCAATCGGGATAGGACGTCTTCGACCTGAGGCATCAGGATCACCCAACTCCATTCGAATACACCGGAGGGAAGAGGTCTTCTCATCTTTTGGAATGATCTCTATTGGGGTTGTAAGGAACTGGAATTTAATTCCTTCTTCTTCTGCTTCTTTGATCTCCTCTTCACTGGCAGGCATCTCACTGAGGGATCGACGATAGATAATGGTCACCTCTTCGGCTCCCATTCGGAGGGAGGTCCGTGCAGCATCCATGGCCACATTTCCCCCACCGATTACGGCCACTCGCTTTCCCACTTCCACCCTCTGACCCAGATTGGCCTTTCTCAAAAAGACCACCCCTGGAATGACGTTTGGATTTTCTTCTCCAGGGATATTCAGTTTTTGATCTTGATGTGCCCCTACCGCTATGAAGATAGCTCGGTATCCTTCTTCAAAAAGATCATCCAATGTGAGATTGGGGCCAATGGGAGAGTTGGTCTTGATTTCTACCCCAAGAGATTGGATTCCTTTGATCTCCTCCTCTAAGATCTCTCGAGGTAGCCGATAAGGGGGAATGCCTGTTACTAACATTCCACCCGCGACAGGCTGGGCCTCAAAAATGGTTACAGGATAACCCTTCAAGGCCAAAAAGGAGGCAGCCGTCAATCCTGCAGGCCCGGAACCCACAATGGCTACTCGTTCCTCTTTGCTCTCTTCTTTTTTAGGGGGGAACCCTCCCTTAACCTGATCTGCAAGAAATCTTTTCAAGTCACAGATCGCGATGGGGTCATCCAACTCTTTTCGATTACATTCCTTTTCGCAAGGGTGGGGACAGATCCGGCCCAACACCCCAGGAAGGGGAAGATTTTCAAGAATTAAAGAGCGGGCCTCTTTATATTTGCCAATACCCGTCAGGGCCACATACCCTTGGACATTGATGCCTGCAGGGCAGGTGAGGGTACAGGGAGCACGGTCCCCTTTTTCAATGGTGAAGATGTTTGGGAAGGCTTGGGCATAGGGTCTATAGATGGCCTTTCGATCGATGAGCCCTTCATCAAATTGGCTTTTGATCAGGACAGGACAGGCCTGGGGACATTCCCCACATCCAGTGCACTTCAGGGGATCGACATAACGAGGTTTTTTTCTTATGGTGACTTCAAAATTTCCAGGCCCTCCCTCTACCTTAAGAACTTCAGAATAGGTGAGGGTCTGGATATTGAGATGACGGCCTGCTTCAACCAGCTTAGGGGACAGGATACACATGGAGCAATCATTGGTGGGGAAGGTCTTATCCAGTTGAGCCATTACCCCGCCAATGGCAGGTGAGGCTTCGACGAGGTAGACATAGTAACCGGATTCAGCCAGGTCAAGGGAGGATTGAATTCCTGCAATCCCTCCTCCCACCACCATCACTGCCCCCACTTTTTCACTCATATTTTCTGCCATTCAACTCCACTCCGTTTAGGACTTCTTGGACATTTCTCAAATCTCCAAGGTGATTAGAGTAATCCTTTGCTATGGAGCATTTGAATAGGATCGGTGAGATGATGTCCTAACCATTTCTTTGCCTCTTGATGCCCCAAGGCCAATCCAATGAGTTCTGAAAAATAGAGAACGGGAAGATGAAAATTCTCCCCAACCTCCCCGGCCAATTCTTCCTGACGGGTATCGAGATTAGCGTGGCACATCGGGCAACCGGTCACGATCCCATCTGCCTCTGCCTCTTTTGCCATAGAGAGAAGTTTTCCGCTCAATCGCCTCACAATGTCAGTGCGGGTCAAGGTGAGGCTTGCCCCACAACAATCTGCTTTATAAGACCAGGGGATAGGTTCTGCCCCTAATAACTCCATGAGATGATCCATATGGAGAGGGTTCTCATAGTCCTTAATCCCTGTCATTTGGGGGGGTCGAACGGTAAGACACCCATAATAGCAAACCACCTTCAAGCCGTTGAGTGGTTTGATCACCCTTTTCTTGATCTCTGATAGGATTGACTTTTCACAGAAAAAATCCAGGGCATATCGGATGGGGACCTTCCCTTGATAGGGAAAATGGATTTTTTCTGGATGTTCCTGAGACTCTTTTTCAGCCCATTTGAAACGGCTATAACAGGCCACACAGGGGACGAGAAGTTCTCGGTCACTCTTTTCTGCAAGGGCCAGATTCCGGGCAGCCAGGTCGATCGCTAACTCCTCATCCGTACAATGGGCGGAGCTTGCTCCACAACAGGTCCAGTCTTCCAACTCGTGGAGTTTGATATCGAGGAGCGTTGAGATGGCGCGAATCGATTCATCATATTCTTTGGCGGTTCCATGTAAGGAACATCCAGGATAATAGGAAATCTCCTTCACCTTCATTCCCCTTTCTGAATTTTCGGTTCCCTTGACGGATCAGCATTCAAGGTTGTTTTAGAACTCTCTCATAGGTCTTGAAGATCTCTTTAATCTCTTTCCCCCCTCCAAATTTAGAGGGGAAGATCTTGATCTTTCCTTTTCGAAACATCTTCCAACCTAATCCAACATCTTTAAAGAAATCCTTTGTTTTCGATTTAAATTGAAGGAGAAGGCTCAATTCATGGATCCGGCCTTTCGATTTGATGGTCTCCAGGAAGACCGAATGAAAGAGAGGGATATCCTTCTCTCCTGGCTTGATCCCTGATCGAATAGCCTGACTCCTTAAGTGGTCCATCACCTTGGCGATATCGATGTTATTCGGACATCGGACACTGCAGGTATAACAGGAGGCACAGATCCAGATGGTCTTGGAGGAGAGGACCCGCTCGCGATGGTCATACTGGATATGACGGAGGACCTGATTGGGAAGGAGGTCCATGGCAAAGGCCACTGGACAGCCTGCGGAACATTTCTGACATTGGTAACAGGCCTGAATGTTTTCGCCACTGGCCTGAACAATCTCCTCCAAGAAAGAGTTGGTTTTTTGATGGATGGGTTGAGTTAATTCCATTTTCACCTCTCCGAATGGATGGGTTGTTCTTCTAAAATAGGCTGAGTCCCTTGGTGAATAGGGAGCTCAATCGTGAAGGTGGTCCCTTCGCCCACCTTGCTCTTCACGCTGATTTTTCCTCCATGGTCCTCAATAATTCCATAGGATGTGGCCAGGCCCAGGCCGGTTCCCTTTCCCACCTCTTTGGTCGTGAAGAAGGGGTCGAAGATCCGGGTGAGGTTTTCTTCAGGAATCCCCTCGCCTGTATCTGTAAATTCAACAATGACCATCTTTCGTTCCGGGGCAGGAGAGGTCGTGATCGTTAATGTCCCGCTGCCATGCATGGCCTCTGCCGCATTCACGATGATGTTCATAAAGACCTGCTTCAACTGGCCGGCATTCCCTTTGACCAAAGGAAGAGAAGGGTCAAGGTTCTTCACAATCTGGATATTATAGAAGAGGGCCTGATTCACCAAAAAGAAGAGACCATCATTTATGGCACGATTGATATCCGTAGGCTCCATCTTCGGTTCGGACTGCCGAGCAAATTCAAGAAGGCTCTTGACAATCGCCTTGCACCGACCGGCCTCTTGAACGATCCGATTCAAATCGGCTCGTCGGGGATCATCCTCGGATAGGTCCTCCATCAACAAACTGGAGTAAATCAAAATTCCGCCCAATGGGTTGTTGATCTCATGGGCAATGCCAGCCGCCAATTTCCCCAGGGCAGCCATCTTCTCTGAACTGACCAGTTGGAGGTGAGTCTCTTGAAGCTTCTTCTCCATCTTCAGGCGAGGCCTCAGATCTGTGAAGATGCCCACACTGGCAATCTCCTTTCCCGACTCATCGTAGATTAGGGTCGCTGAGAGTTGAATAGGAATTTCTTCTCCAGCTTTATTGAGAACGTTGAATTGAGTCGGGGTGAGTTTCCCTACCCCTCCGTACTCTGGGCTCCGGAGTTTCTTCATCACCTCTTTGGCAACCCCTTGAGGATAGATCTCTGTAATAGGGGCCTTCCCAATTACCTCTTCAGCTTTATATCCTGTCAGGGCCTCAGCCCCCTTGTTAAAGATAAAGATGTTGCCTTTCATGTCTGCGGCAATAATTCCATCCACAGAGCTTTCAATCAGATTCATGAAGAACTCGTTGGCCTCACGGAGTTCGTTTTCGATTCTTTTCCTTTCGGTAATATCCAAGTTGATCCCTTGATACCCAATGACCTCTCCCTTCTCATCCTTGATGGGATGGCCGGTTAATAGGACCGTAATCTTCTCGCCATTTTTCTTCCTAAACTCTACCTCCATGTCTTTGACATAACCATTTCGTTCCATCCGCTCCTGAAAAGTTTTTCGATCTTCTGGGTGGACATAGAGATCATGGGTGATATCCATATTAAGAAATTCTTCCTTCGAATCATATCCCAACATGTCGAGAAGGGCTTGGTTACAATCTAAGAATTTACCTTCCTTAGAGCTGATGAAGAGGCCATGTCTGACTCGTTCAAAGAGGTTTCGAAGTTTCTCCTCAGACTCTTTAAGTTCCCTTTCAAATTTCTTACGCTCTGTAATGTCTTGAATATAGGCATATCCTTTTTGCATTCCTGAAGGAGTTTTGGCTAAGGCAATACAGATTTCTGCCTCTTTGATTTCACCCTTAGAGGTAAGGAGATGTACACGTTTTTTCACCGTAACGATCAGGATGGGTGAAGAAGTCCTTAATAAAGGAATGGTTGGGTTCCTCCAAGAGGGAGAGGATCGACATCCTCAATAATTCTTTATTCGAATAGCCAGTAATTTCAGAGGCCATCCGATTCGCATATTCGATTTGGTGATGCTCATTGAAGACCAGAATGCCATCATTTCCCAATTCAGCAATGGATTGAAATACCTCTGGCCCGATCCCTTTCTTCTTGATCAAGGTGAGGGAATGGGAGGTTTTTCTTTTGGTTGATGGAGTTGGTTTTTTGGAAGTCATACCTTTTCCAAAGTACCATATCTCCTTAGAGTTGACAAGGAAACCAGGTTGTTTCATGACGTTCGGTCTTTCGTATATCCTTATTGAACATGGTCTAAGATTAAAGTCCGATTTCATCCAAGAGAGCAGGGATCTGTCTCTCCCAGCCAATGGGGATGATCTGAACCCCTTGGCAGAGGGGCATCAAATCCTTGATCAGACGGCCTGCAATCTCAAGGCTAGCCCTTTGCTTGTCAGAGGCCTTCATCAGTTGATCGATCAAAGAATCAGGAATAAAGGCTCCTTCAACGTGTTTATTGATATATCGAGCCATCCCAACCGATTTAAGCAGGGTAATGCCTACAATGATTGGAACTTTGAAGTGAGCCACCCTTTTCATAAAGGTTTCAAAGGGAGCAACCTCATAGATCGAGTGGGTCAAAAAGAAGTCCACCCCCAATCTGATCTTTTTCTCCATGTCTATGATTTCCAAATCAAGGACATGACCCTTGGCCGTCGCATTGACCTGGGTGCCTACAAAGAATTGGGGTTTTCCCTGAAGGTCATTGCCCATGAGGTCGTAGCCCTCTTGGAGGCGTTTTGCCGCACCCAATAATCCCATCACATCCAGGTCAAAGACGGCTTGGGCCTCAAAGTGGTCTCCGATCGAGGGATGATCCCCCTGAAGGAGCAAGACGTTTTTTAAACCGAGGGCTGAGGCATTTAGAAGTTCTGATTGAAGGGAGAGTCGGTTTCGATGACTACAGGAGAGATTGAAAATCACTTCCATCCCCTTTGCCTTCAGAAGGGTGCAAACAGAAAGGGATCCGAGTCTCATGATGGCATTCTGAAGATCAGGGACATTGACTGCATCCACCCGCCCCTTCAGAAGTTCTGCATATCTATAAAGCTCAGAGAGATCGGTCCCCTTTGGGGGTTGGAGTTCAGCAACGACGACAAACTTTCCTGATTCCAACTGCTCCTTGAATGACATAGATTTTCTCCTCTATGGATAGAAATCTTTTTAAGAGAGCGAAAAGGTTTTGCTCCATCACTGATCGACCTTCGGGCGAGGTAATAATCCGGCCATCTCTGTAATCTTACTGGTCATCTGTTCCCATTCGATGGCCATAATATGAACCCCATGAACCCCTTCAATCTCTCTTAATTCTTGAATCTGTTCAACACAGATCTTTATTCCCTCCTCAGCCGGTTTTTTTGCTTTGACGACCCGATCGATAATCTCCTCGGGGATGATGATCCCTGAAACATTTTTTGCCATATATCGAGCCATACCTCCAGATTTGAGAGGAGTCACTCCAGCCAGGATATGACACTTTTCATGAAGGCCTCGATCACGGACCATCTTCATCCATTCCTTAAACCTGTTCATATCATAGATGCACTGGGTCTGGATAAAGTTCACTCCTGCCGCCACCTTTTTCCCCAATCGGACGGCTCGATATTCGAATGGGTCAGCAAAAGGATTTTCTGCCGCTCCGATAAAGAGCCTGATCTCCCCCTCAATCTTTTCTTCTCCACCGAGGAGGGTTCCCTGATCTCTCATGGTTCGGACACAATCGATGAGTTGGATGGAATCGAGGTCGTGAACGTTTTTGGCATCCACCTGGTTTCCAAAGGTATGGTGATCTCCAGTTAAACACAAGATATTCTTAATGCCCAAGGCCGTTGCCCCAAAGATGTCGCTTTGGATGGCGATGCGATTTCGGTCCCGGGTGGTCATTTGCATCACAGGTTCCAATCCCATCTGGAGGAGGAGGCTTGACGTGGCGATGCTTGACATCCGCACAATAGCGGTCTGGTTATCCGTAACATTGACTGCATCGACATATCCCTTCAAGAGTTCGGCCTTCCTTTTAACGACGCTCACATCATTTCCTTTTGGAGGACCTAATTCTCCTGTGACCGCAAACCATCCCTTCTCTAAAATCTTTTCTAAGTTACTCCCTGCTTTCATATCTTCAGATCCTCCCTTATCATTCTTCTCAATCCACTGTCCCTCGACTCGACTCCCCACCGTTTGGCAGGAATGAATTCCTCCATTTTATAGAGTTGATTAAGACTCTTAAGCCGATCATAGATGAGCTGCCAGGCACAATCCGCTTCCTTTTTGATTTCACATTTTCCTTTAGAAGATCCTCCACAAGGCCCATTTAATAATTGCTTGGCACAACGTGAAATTGGGCAGATACCTCCTGTTTTTTCGAGGACACAGTTTCCACAGGCCTGGCATCGCTCTTCCCAAACCCCATGGGTGAGGGTCTCTCCCAAGAAGGTGGTATTGACCCCTGGGAAGATGGGAGTTTTGGGGAAGTGCCGGACCAAGGTTTGGACGCCCACGCCACAAGCGATGGAGAGAACCGCTTCAACCTTTTCGATCATTTCAGACAGTTCTATGGCAAACTCAGGTTCACATTGCCTGGCAGGAGTGGCCTCCAGAATCTCGATCCTCTTTCCCATTTTCTGCCTCGCCATCCTGAGCCCCGAGGCTAAGAGTTCTACTTCCTTCTCCCCTCCTGCGTGGCAGACCGTAACACAGGCCCCACATCCTGAGAGTAAAATTTTATTGTAGGGATTGAGATATCTCAAAATCTCATCCATGGGTTTCTGTTCAGCCTTGATCATTTGGTCCTCCTATTTCTTTTGTCTTACTGGATTGGGTCCCAGCTTCTTCAACTGTTCTACCTTCTGGTGGAGGATTTCCGCCAGCCTCACTCCTTGATTGGTGGCCAGGTGACAGATTTCTAACCTTTCCTTTTCAAGACCAACCCTCTCCATCATCCGATGGGCATAGGAGAGACGACCTTTAACACGAAGGTTACCCCTGAGAAACTGGCAGTTATCCTCATAGCAGGCAAAAATCAATACCCCATCTGCACCTCTTTCCAGAGCCTTTATGAGATAGATCGTCTCAATCCTTCCTGCACAAGGGACGCGCACAATCTCAACTTCCTTGGGCAGTTTTCGCTTTAAGGCTCCAGCCATATCTGCTGCAGGAT
The DNA here is from genome assembly GCA_037441725.1 of Deltaproteobacteria bacterium. GTDB lineage: Bacteria > Desulfobacterota > BSN033 > BSN033 > UBA1163 > JBBIRT01. The sequence continues at coordinate 14,594 of JBBIRT010000054.1, forward strand.
ATCCTGATTGATCACAACAGAAAGCCACAATCTTAGGATTGAACTCTGTCATATGAATTCTCCATGGGATAGCTGTGAAATCATCCTACCCCCATAATCCTGATCTATTATTCTCCCAGATTCATCTGAGCATAGATCTGTTCGCTCGTCAAATGTTGAAGGGTGATCGCCTTGGCCGGACACTCTGCCACGCAGATCCCACATCCATAGCAAGAGGCAGGATCAACCTTGGCTGCTCCCCACTTCATCTCTTTGTTCGTCATAGGAGTGGTGTAAACATTTCTATCCCCATATTTTTCGATCGTAATGGCAGAATGGGGGCAGAGTCTTGGGCAGGTATAACAGAGTGCACATTTCTTAGGATCCACCTCTGCTACTGCAAGGTCATATGGATAGGTGCCTTTGGAGAGTAAGGTAATGATCTCCTGGGATACGGCTCGGGCTTCGATCAAGGCCTCTGAAGCTTCCTGGGGAAACCGACAGGCCCCGGCAATGAAAATCCCTTTTCGATTCGATCGAACACGGAGAAGCTGTGGATTGTCCTCCATAAAATAGCCTCTTGGGCCAAGATGGATTTTAAGAACCTTTGAGAGCTCTTCAGCTTCAGGAATAGGGCCAAAGGATTCACCGATCACCACAAGGTCAGAAAGGATGGAGACTGGCCATCGTTCCTTTTTTTGGATGGGGGAGGTGTCCTTCAGATCGACCTCAATCTGGCCATCCACGATCGAAAGCCTTGGGGGATCATCATATTTGAAAAAGAGGACTCCCTTTTCCCGCGCCCTTCGATAGAGTCGCTCCATTCCATTTGATGAGACCTTTATATCTTTACAGAGGACAGCCACCTGGCATCCCAGGAGGTCTTGAAGGATAAGAGACTGCCTGATGGCACTGATGGAATCGATCTTAATGTCCTCATTCACTTCATCCAGAAGGTAGGTCACCATTTCGATCTTTTTCCCCTCTTTAAGAAGGGAAGGGCCAGAGGCTTCAGCCATGATTTTCTCCATCTCTTCGATAGCCACCACCCGCTTGTGGGCATAAATCCCTTTTCTTTCGCGGTAGGACGCATATCCTGTAGATACGACCATGGCAGAAGCGGCGAGGGTAATTTCTTTTCGATCAGGGCATTCAATGGTAGCCTCAAATCGTCCAAGATGTCCAACCACACGTTTTAGTCTTGCCTGGGTAAGAACAGTAATCTTTGGATTCTTTTCCACTTCATCGATTTTTTCTTCTAACCATTTAAAAACTTTTTGGGCCTTTCCTCCTAAGCGATCTTCCTTCTCAATGATGAAAACCCGGATGCCTGCATGAGCGAGGTCAAGGGCGATTGAGATCCCAATAAGGCCACCTCCGAGGATCAATACCTCAGGGTTCAATGTAAGGGATTGGGTGGGAATGGGTTTGGTTGAATTTACTGTATGAATTGCTTTTGAGATGATGATCTTAGCCCTTTCAAGAGCCATTTCCTCGTCGGATGAGATCCATAGGGCCTGCTCACGGATGTTGGCTACTGAAAAGAGGTAGGGGTTGAGAGGGAGTGAGAGTTTAAGTTTTTGGAATGAGATCTCATAATCTTTTGGACTTCCACCAAGGATGACGACCCTATCAAATCCTTCTGATTCAACATACCGGTTTATTCTGGATATGGCATCAGAGGAATTGAGGTCATCCTCCTTAAAGCAAACAATAACTTCTGGAAACTCTTTGACATAGGCAGAGAGTTTTTCTTGAAAAGAGGCAGGGACCGATCCCTGTAAAGTGTCAATGAGAATTCCAATTCGAGGCATTTAAGCCCTCCCTCTCAGAAATTGGTGGACGACAAAGGCAGTAGATTTGGAATGAAGGATGGAACGATCAATGTCCTTAGGGCCACTGCATGCCCCAGCAATAAATAATCCTTTATGAGAAGACGGAGGGGCGATGAAACCATCCTCCGTTAGGGATAATCCAAAGGTCTCGGTAAGAGATTGGGTTCCCTTACTCAATACCATCCCAACCGAGAGAACGATCAGGTCAAAAGAAGCCTCGACGACCTCCTCCTTCTCAGGATCGATGAATCTCACTCTCAATTTATCAGAAAGAGGGGAATGATAAACCTTTGAAGGGAGACTTCTGATGAGATGAATTTTCTTATCCTCCCGGCAAGAAGAAAGGAATTCCTGAAAAGAGGTTCCAGCCGGTTGGATATCCATATAAAGAAAGGTTGCCTCCACCTCTGGATACTGGTGTCGGATTGTTTTGATCAGACGGAGGGCATAGGCACAGCAGACCTGTGAACAGTAAAGATTTCCGATAGATTCATCCCGGCTTCCTACGCATTGGAAAAAGGCGATGGTTTTAGGAGGCCTTCCGTCGGATGGCCGTGAAAGAAGGCCTTTGAAACGAAGCATCTCATCGAGCTCTTTTGCCGTGATGACATTTTTATAACGACCATAACCATATTCTACCTTTTGAGAGGCATTAAAAGGATCAATCCCTGTGGCAATCACAATGGCAGAGGCCCTTAGATCAAACCTCTCCTTTCTCTTCTTCAAAGTAACCGAATACCTTCCATCCTCTCCCTTCACTCCAATGACTTCTGTTTGGGTGAGTACCGAAATCTCGGGGTAGCGCGAGAGTTCTGAAATTCTTTTATCGACCACGCAGGCAAAACATTTATTGCATGATTCTGAAGCCTTGCAACAGAAAGAGGCAGAAAGGCCTCCTAATGAAGTTTCTTTTTCAACAATAGCAGAGTGGATTCCCAATTGGGCCAACTCCATGGCTACAGTTATTCCTGAAATGCCTCCACCAATGATCAGGACATCTTTTGTTAGGGTCAAATTATTGCTCCTTATTCATTTGAATAATTAAAATTTTTGAGAAAATATTCACAAAACTTCTAATTTATTTTGCTCATTTTGTCAAGAAAAATATGAGGGTATGTGGAATGAATTACTGAAGTGTAGAAACATATTAGAATCAGGCAGGAATATCTTCGAAAATCTTATAAAACGGAGCACTTCAAAAAGGGGAGGGTAAAGGTTATATCCTCCAACAAATCATTGCCTTCCATTACCTAAGGAATTCTGTAGTTATGGGACAAACTGAGGTTTCCGCTATAAAATTTTCTCCGACATCCCTGCTTAATTTCCCGAATGAGTTGGGCATTACGGGTATGCTTAAGGTGGAGAAGGATGTGGGAATATTAATTATAACTTATTGTAATAATATTATATTTTAATTTCTATGATAGAGGTTTTCAGCCAATCTTTTTCCTGTTTCTGTTTTAAAAACGTTTGTCATTATCTTTTCTAATTTTTCTTTGTTCTGGAAGAGGTTATCTTCGTCGATATTGACCAACCAATCCGCCTCATAGAGGATCTGGAAATGGAGGGTCTCTTTTGATCTGGGATGGTGGTGATGGCCAATGATATCACAGATCTCATCGACAATGGGTTTCTGGACATTCAATCGGTTTAAGATCTCCCGGGCAATATCAGGACCTTCCTTCTCCTGATATTCAGCTGAAGCATGACCATATTTCTCCTCTGCCTTCTTAATTCCAATATCGTGGAGATAAGCTGATCCAAGAATGACAATAGGGTTTCCCCCTTCGATCTTTAAAATCTCTTCAGCATACTGTGCCACTTTTAATGCATGATTGATTCGTTTGGTATCGTTCCCAAAATATCGTTTCATCTCCTGGGAAATCCTTTCTTTTAATCGATTCTCTTTCTCTCCCTTTGTCTTACTCTTCATCTCATCTGGGAGCCCCTCAATGCAACTGTCTCCATAAGGACACCATTCAGCACATCCAAAGTTGATCTTCGGATTGACTATTTCGTGACCACACCTGCACCTTCGCTTCACATCATATTTTAAAAATTCTACCCCATAGCCACATTTTGGGCAGGGGATTTCAAAAACATCCCCTGGTCTCCAGAACATCGGGTCTTGACCTGGACATCTCATCTTTCATTTACCTCCCCATTTATCATTAACCATCCTTTCATATATTTTTTAACCTTCCATGGAAAAAATTACCTTGACTTAAGTCAAATCCTTCATTTTTTTTATCCGGGATGAGTAGTGCCTTACTTATTCGGGAATTAGGCAGGGATGTGGGAGAAGATTCTATAGTGGAAACCCCAGCTTGTCCCATAACTACTGAATTTCTTATATACTGAAAGGCAATGATTTGTTGGACGATATAATTTTTACCAAGATATTTTTGAAACGCTCTGCTTTATAAAATTTTCGGAGATATTCCTGCCTGATTCTAAAGAGTTCCCCACTTCAGTGATGCATTACCTGGATGAAGAAGTTTAGAATAGTTTTTTAGTAGGTTTTATGTTAAAAGATATTTAGCCTCTTCAAGCCTTGAGCAGTTAGAACCAATAGGCGAAGAAGGACAGGCGATGATGACTCTAAAAGTTGAATTATTGTTCGTCACTCCAGATGCTGAAAGATTGATTGAGGCAATAGGCCGCACCTCCTATCTATCCTTTCATAAACAGGGTGAGGAGACTGAGAAACGATTTATCAGGATGTTAATTAAAAATGGACATCTCTCTGTGCTCGAACACGCTTACGCCACCTTCAGAATTTCAGGGGCATCAAGGGCCTTAACCCATCAATTGGTAAGACACAGGTTATGTTCTTTTATCCAGCAATCTCAAAGATATGTTGATGAGAGTCAATTTAACTACATTGAACCTGACTCCATTCAAAAGGATCCTGAAGCCCATTCTCTTTTTGTTGATTTCATGGGTAAGGCAAGGGAGGTTTATTCAAAGCTCCAGAGCATGAAGATCAAAAAAGAGGATGCAAGGTATGTCTTGCCCAATGCGGTTGAGAGCCAGATTGTGGTGAGTGCCAATTTCCGTGAGTGGCGACACATCATCACTTTGAGGGGAAAGCCTCAATCCCAATGGGAGATTAGAAGAATGGCTATAGAAATTTTAAGGATTTTAAAAAATTATGCCCCAACGGTTTTTGAAGATTTTGAGATTGACCAAGAGAAAGAGGTTATCAGAGAAAGTTAGAAGTGAAATACTCCCATGCCCTTGTAGGCCAGAGTGCGAACCGTATCAATCATGGCTACAAAGAGATAGGCAATTCCCCAAAAGAGGAGATAGTTGTGGTCGATAATACGGCGGGAATGCCATGCTACGATGAAGATGCCAAAGGCGATGACAATGCTGAATTGCTCAGAAGATAACCATAAAAGCTGGTAAAGTAGATCCCCAGAAGAATTAAGATTCCGAGAAATGTCCTGTGATATCTTTTAAATGTTCCGAAAACCCTGACCAGCCTTTTTGCTCTTCCTATCTAAGCCTTCCTAAAATTGAGATCACCCATTCTCCTCTCATTAAAATTTATCTTAAATCCCCAGAATATTTTTCCAGGAATAGTTGTATATTCCCTGGGTAAGATGAAAACTTTCCTCTGAAGCAGAAATTATTGCAGAAGTCTTGATCATCGATCCTAACTCCCTGCTTATCCTTGCAAGAGAAAAACCATGCTTAGGCATAATGGTCATGGCTGACTTGATTTCAAATAAATGTAATTTTTGACCCAATTCAACCACTAAATTGACTTCCATGCCATCGCGAGTTCGCAAATAATACATAGAGGGCATCTGTCCGAAATGGAGGAATCTCTTCAAAAAGTCGGTAACAATCATTGTTTCAAAGAGGTTTCCAAAATTTGGGCTGTTAAGCAAAGTCTCCCGATCATGGAGACCTAAGAGATAAGAAGCCAATCCAGTATCGTTAAAATAGAGTTTGGGACTTTTGAAGAGACGTTTACCCAGATTCTTATAGTAGGGATAAAGAAGATACACTTGATGCCCAATCTCCAGCATGGAAAGCCACCTCTTTATGGTAGGGACACTCATTCCTACTTCTTTGGCCAACTCTGAAAGATTAAGAATCTGTCCCGTACGAGTGGCGCAAAGTCTGAGAAATCTCTCGAACTGGCTCAAATCACCCACTT
>JBBIRT010000055.1:0-584 GCA_037441725.1 Deltaproteobacteria bacterium
ATGATAAGCGGCTTGAAATATGGCATTTTGCTCGGCATGAAGGCCCCGGCAGAGTTCCACTCTTTCCCCTGAAGGGATGCGCATCTTTTCCCGGAGGCACCCAATATCGATACAATGTCTCAATTTGGAAGGAGCTCCGTTGTAGCCTGTGGCTAAGATCTTTTTATCTTTAACCAGAACAGCCCCTACTTGTCTTCGCAAGCAGGTGGATCGCTTGGCCACCAGATGGGTAATGTCCATGAAATATTCTTCCCAAGAGGGGCGATATGAAACTCTCTTTTTCTTCTCTTTCTTTTTCAAGGGCGAGCCATTAGGAGGAGTATGGATGGATGGAATTGGTCATCCCATTCATCCAAGGTTATTTGAACCTTTCTCTTTCTATCGCTTCAATCTTTTCGATACGTTTTTGATGTCTTCCACCGGCAAAAGGGGTTTCCCACCAAACTTTTACAATCTCTTTGGCCAGTTCTTTACCGACCATTCGACCTCCTAAGATAAGAATATTGGCATCATTGTGTTCTCGACTCAGTCGGGAAGAGTAAAGATCATTTACCAGTGCTGCTCGAACCCTTGGAAATTTATTG
>JBBIRT010000055.1:594-20315 GCA_037441725.1 Deltaproteobacteria bacterium
CCACAATGGACATCCCAATCCCTGTCCCACAGATGAGGATCCCTCTTTCCAATTCACCCCGCGAAACCTTTTCTGCAACCAAGGCCCCATAATCAGGGTAATCCACAGAATCCTCATCAAAGGTTCCCATATCCACAGGCTCGATTCCAAGGGATTTTAAAAAGTCCTTCAATGCCTCTTTAAGCTCAAAACCTCCGTGATCACTGGCTAAAGCCACCTGCATCTTTTTATCCTGAGAATTTCTTAAAAATAAGAGTGGCATTGGTTCCACCAAATCCAAAGGCATTGGACATGGCGATATTTAAAGACTTCTGCCGAGCCACATTGGGAACATAATCGAGATCGCATTGGGGATCAGGTTCCTCGTAGTTGATCGTGGGTGGAATGATCCCATCCCGAATGGATAAAAGGGTGAAGATCGCCTCTGTACTTCCAGCTGCCCCTAAGAGATGACCGGTCATCGATTTAGTGGCACTAATCGGGATCTTTCTGGCGTGTTCTCCAAAGACCTTTTTGATTGCAATCGTCTCGGTGAGATCATTTAAAGGGGTTGAAGTTCCGTGGGCATTGATATAATCCACCTCTTCCGGATTGATCCCAGCATCTTTCAGGGCCATTCTCATACACCGAACCGCTCCATCTCCATCAGGAGAAGGGGCCGTGATGTGATAGGCATCTCCAGTATACGCATAGCCAACCAATTCCCCATAAATCCTTGCATTTCGCTTTAATGCGAATTGGAGTTCCTCCAATATAAGAATTCCTGCACCCTCTGCAACCACAAAACCATCCCGATTCTTCTCAAAGGGACGACACGCCTTCTCGGGTTCATCATTTCGGGTCGAAAGGGCCTTCATGGCATTGAACCCACCAATGGTCAAGGGAGTGATATTGGCTTCTGTTCCTCCTGTGATCATGGCATCGGCATCCCCATAGACAATGGCTCGGAAGGCATCTCCAATGCAATGAGCCCCTGTGGCACAGGCCGTGACCACACAGGTATTAGGTCCCTTGGCACCGAATTGAATAGCAATCTGTCCTGAGGCCAGATTGGCAATGAGCATTGGAATAAAGAAGGGGGTAATTCGGCCCGGACCTCTCTCCATGAGCACCTTATGATACTTTTCAATACTGGGAAGGCCTCCTAATCCTGTCCCCACAATGACTCCAACCCTATCTGAATTCTCTGAATCAATCTTCAACCCGGCATCCCCTATGGCTTCCTGGGTGGCGGCGATCGCATATTGAATGAAAAGATCCATCTTTTTGATCTCTCTTTTTTCAATATACAATTCGGGGTTGAAGTCCTTAACTTCCCCTGCAATCTTGGTTTCAAATCCATTTGTATCAAAACGAGTGATGAGACCGATCCCTGACTTCCCCTCACAAATATTCTTCCAGGCCATATTGACTCCAATTCCATTGGGGATCACCAATCCCACACCTGTTACAACCACCCTTCTTCGCAAAACTCCGTACCTCCTTTAGTAGGGGTTTTTTTATGAGCTCATGTTATTGGGTGACATGGGCCTGAATATATTCAATGGCATCCCCAACGGTGAGAATCTTTTCGGCTTCTTCGTCAGAGATCTCAATATTGTATTCCTCCTCTAAGGCCATGACGAGCTCTACCAAATCGAGAGAATCTGCCCCTAAATCATCCACGAATTTGGCCTCTGGGGTCACTTCACTTTCATTCACTCCCAGCTGTTCGACAATGATCTCCTTCACCCTCTTTTCAATAGACATGAAATCACCTCCTCATTAAATTTACCTCATTTCATTCTTCCCGAAATTCCTCTTTTACATATAGATTCCACCGTTCACATTCAGGACCTGACCGGTGATATAACTTGAAGCATCGGAAACAAGAAAGAGAACAGCCTCTGCGACATCCTCAGGTTTACCCAGCCGTTCCATTGGAATGAGCCGTCTCAATTCTTCTTTCACCTTATCCGGAAGGACATCGGTCATGGGTGTCTCGATATAACCTGGGGCAATGGCATTGACATTGATCCCCCTCTGGGCAAACTCCCTCGCAATCGTCTTGGTTAAGCCGATCACCCCGGCCTTTGAGGCAGAGTAATTGACCTGCCCTGCATTTCCCATTTCTCCAACCACCGAGGCAATGTTCACAATCTTACCGCTTTTCTGTTTGGCCATATATCTGATCACTGCCTTGGTGCAGTTGAATGTCCCCTTCAAATTGACATCAAGGACCATATCCCAATCCTCTTCGGTCATTCTCAATATCAACTTATCACGGGTAATTCCGGCATTATTAACGAGAATATCGATCTTCCCAAATTTTTCTAAGATCGTCTCCACCATTTGCTCGACTTCCCCCAAATGGGCCACATTGACCTTGATGGCGAGGGCTTTTGATCCAATCAATTCAATCTCTTTGGCTGTCTCCTCTGCCTTTTCAAAATTAATATCTGAGACAACAATATCAGCGCCATTCCGGGCCAACAACAGGGATACAGCCTTCCCAATCCCTTGTGCTGCTCCTGTCACCAAGGCTACCTTTCCTTTCAGTTTCAACACTTCCATCACCTTTTCCCTATGGTAATTTTCTCAGAGACTGAAGATCTTCAAGGTTTGAAACTCCGACTTTGCTATCAATTCGTTTCATTAAACCTGAAAGAACTCTTCCAGGACCGATCTCCAGAACCTGCTCAATCCCCTCTAAAATTATCTTCTTCATCGACTCTTCCCAACGGACAGGTTTTGATACCTGAGCTACCAATAAATCTTTGACCCGATCCTTGGACTCATTGATCTCGGCCTCGACATTTGTCACCACAGGGATTTTCAAATCCCTGATAGGTATCCCCTCCAAAACCTCTGCCAGTCGCTCTCCGGCAGGTTTCATAAGAGGGCAGTGAAAGGGAGCACTCACCGGAAGGAGGAGGGCCTTCTTCCCCTCCTCTTTGACCTTCTGGATGGCCCGTTCAACAGCCTTGATGTGGCCAGCAATGACAATTTGACCAGGGCAATTATAATTTGCCGGGGTCAGAATTTCACCATCTGAACATGCCTCACAGAGCCTTTCGACCCTCTCCTGCTCCATGCCTAAAATAGCAGCCATCCCTCCCTCTCCAACTGGAACCGCCTCTTGCATAAATTTCCCACGGAAACGTACCATTCTGATCGCATCAGAAAAAACGAAGGCCTCTGAAGCCACCAAAGCACTGTATTCCCCAAGACTATGTCCTGCTGTCAACTGAGGGGTTATCCCTCTTTCGGTCTGGAGGACTCGAAGCGCTGCTATACTTACGGTAAGGATGGCTGGCTGAGTATTTTCTGTTAGCTTCAACTCCTCTTCAGGCCCCTTAAAACAGAGCGCGGAAATCGAAAAATGTAGGGTATCATCTGCCTCCTCAAAAACCTCTCTGGCCGCCCTAAAGTTCTCATAAAGTTCTCTTCCCATTCCGACATACTGAGACCCTTGGCCTGGAAAGAGAAAAGCCATCTTCTTCATATCGAATTTCTCATTTCTTCCCTGCGTATTCCTTATTCAATTCTAACCCAATGACATTGCGCTGGATCTGATTGGTTCCTTCATAGATCTGAAGGATCTTTGCATCCCTCATCATCTTTTCAACAGGATAATCCCGCATATATCCATAGCCCCCAAAGATTTGGACCGCATCCGTTGTCACCTTCATGGCTACATCAGTCGCAAAGACCTTGGCCATGCCTGACACTTTGGAGATTTCCTTTGGATCTTTTGATTGATCAATATAGCGAGCCACGGAATAGACCAGGGCCCTCGCCGCCTCTACCTGTGTGGCCATATCGGCTAAGAGATGTTGAATGGCTTGAAAGGAGATGATCTTTTTTTCAAATTGTTCTCGTTCTCTTGCATAGTGGACAGCCGCATCCAGTGCGCCCTGGGCCAATCCCACCCCCTGAGCTCCCACCCCAGGTCGAGTTCGATCAAAAGTCCTCATGGTGATAATGAAACCCATTCCTTCCCTTCCGATAAGATTCTCTTTGGGAACAAAACAGTCTTGAAAAATTAGCTCACGAGTGGCTGAGGCCCGAATCCCCATCTTCTTCTCCTTTTTTCCAAAATGGAATCCTGGCGTCCCCTTCTCGACAATCAGTGCGCTTGCTCCTCTTGGCCCTTTTGCTCGATCGGTCATGGCGATAATGGAATAGATCTCTGCCTCCCCCCCATTGGTGATCCACTGTTTGGTTCCGTTGAGAACATACCCCTCTCCCTTTCGAATGGCCGTGGTTCTAATCGCACTGGCATCGCTCCCCGCATCAGCCTCAGTCAATCCGAAAGCAGCCAACTTCCTTCCCTTTGCAATATCAGGAAGGTACTTCTTCTTCTGTTCAGGGTTTCCATAGAGAAGAATAGGCATCGCCCCCAATCCGCTGGCCACAATACTGGTTGCGATTCCTAAACAAACCCGGCTCAATTCTTCAGCCACCAAGCAATATTCTAAGATTCCTCCCCCAAAACCTTCATACTCTTCGGGCATAGAGACCCCCATGAGTCCGGCCTCGGCACTGACCTTGACAATTTCCCATGGAAACTCTTCCTTCTCATCCAATTCTGCACGCACAGGGAGCATCTTCTCTTCAGCAATCCTTCTTGCCAGATCCTGAATCATCTTCTGTTCCGATGTGAGAAAATAATCCAATCGCTTCTCCTCCTGATGATCAATGATTAAACTCATGAACCGCCTTGATCGGGCCATTGATTTTTTCTAATTTATTTTGACCCAAATGAAGGCGATTCAATTTCTCCTTCAACTCGATGATGAGGTGTTCATTCAATCTTTGTTTGGCCAGATTCAATGCCAAAAGGATTGCATTCATGATGGCTTTGGCATTGGATGAACCATGACAGATGACGCAGTTGCCGTTCACTCCTAAGAGAGGGGCGCCTCCATATTCGGAGTAATCCAACCGCTTTTCTAAACGACGGATGGCTCGTCGCATCAAGAAATAAGCCACTTTGGCTCGAATGTTATCCTTCGCCTCCATTTTGAGGATGGCATGGATGGTCTCCCAAAGACCTTCACTCACCTTCAAGGCAACATTTCCAACAAAACCATCACAGACAATCACATCGACCTCTCCATTATTCAAATCCCGACCTTCTACATAGCCGATATAGTTTAGGTCTGTTCCAGATAAAAGATTGTGGACCTCTCGTGTTAATTCATTCCCTTTCCCCTCTTCCTCCCCATTGCTCAGTAGACCAATTCGAGGTTCCATCTTTCCAAGAATATTCTTGGCATAGGCGTCTCCCATCATCGCAAATTGGACAAGATGGATGGGTTTACAATCCACGTTCCCACCTGAATCAATAAGAACCGTGTTTCCTCGAGTGGTAGGATGAATGGTCGCAATGGCAGGCCGGTCCACTCCCTCCAGTTTCTTTAAGATATACATGGACAGGGCCATGGCCGCCCCTGAATTTCCTGCAGAGACCACTCCGCTCACTTGACCCTCTTTGGCCAAATCCAAGGCAATCTTGATGGAGGTATCTTTCATCTTACGGATCACTGCAGACGGAGAATCATGCATTGCCACCACAAAGGGAGCATGATGGATATAAATAGGAAGTTTTGAGGTGGGATATTTCGATAGCTCCTTACTGATCTGATCCTCATCTCCGACTAAAACGATCTTCACTCCATGCTGTTTTGCAGCGAGAATTGCTCCTTCCACAATACTTTGGGGAGCAAAATCTCCTCCCATGGCATCGACCGCAATCTTCATCTTGCCTCTACCCTTAAGAAATCATCCCCTTTGGTCTATTCCTCTTCTCCCACCTTGATTACTTCCCGTCCCCTATAAGTCCCACAATGAGGACAGATATGGTGGGGAAGCAAGGGTTCATGACACTGGGGACAAAAAGAATATTGAGGAGGACTCAGTCTCTTATGAGCTCGGCGTTGATCCCTCTTCGACGGTGATGTCCTCCTTTTAGGAACTCCCATATAAAATCATCCTTTCCCATCCGATGGAGTCACTCTCAGGATGTTGATGGAATATGAAGCTTAGATCTCTTATCCCTTTCCACTTAACAGATTGCCCCTTCATTTATCAAGTTTTAGTTTTTCGAGAATGGAAAAACTTGATTGGAATCCTTCCTTTATACAACTACAGGAGGAAAGATTCAAATCCCTTCCACATGTCTGACAGAGTCCTTTACAATCCTCTCGACAAAGGGGTTGGTAGGGAATTTCTAAAAAAACCTGTTCGCATGCGATTTCAGAAAGATGAATTTCACCCCCCTCAAAAAAATTCAACTCCATCTCTTCGCTCCCTAACTCAATCTCCTCCCCATCAGGGGCATCCTTTAGAGGATGAAGGGTAAGATCGAAAGTTGCGGATAGGGGGTATGAAAATTCTCTCAGACACCTCACACATTGTAATCGGAGTTGGGTTTCCAGGCTCCCTTTGATTAAGACTGATCGACCTGCCTTGTTAATCTTTACCTCGGATTGGAGAGGGCTTTCAAAGTCAAAGTCAACCCTTGCAAGATCCTTTAGATAGGTATGAAGGGAATCCTTGTCCTCGGTCCACCTTAGGGTTAAACCCTCCTCTGGAATCTCATCAAGCCTTAAGGCAAACATTCATTTCCACCCTGATCGTTCGTTTCATGGCCTGTTACTCCTTGCCATGGTCTGCTGATGATGGATTGGTCAGAAATCTATCTTAAACAATTGAATGATAAATATATAAAAAAAATCTTCTTTGTCAAGAAGATTTAAAAATCAGCTAATCGAGTTTATTGTGGATTTGAAAAAAAATTATCAATATGTTAACAGACTTATCATATCATTTTCAAGTCCTTTGACTCAAACCCTTTGGACAGGCAAATTCATGGAGGGAAAAGGAATGCAGGACATGAGCAGAATCAAGGAAAAACCCATCAAAATAACAGATACGACCTTTCGCGATGGACACCAATCAAGTATTGCCACACGATTGAGGACTGAGGATATGATCCCCATTGCCGAGGAGATGGATAGAGTAGGATTCCATTCCGTGGAGATGTGGGGGGGAGCCACCTTTGATGTAGCCCACCGTTTTTTAGGTGAAGATCCCTGGGAGAGAATCAAAGTATTGAAGAAATTGATGCCCAAGACCCCTTTCCAGATGCTCCTACGAGGCCAGAACCTGGTCGCCTATCGAAACCATCCAGACGACCTGGTGGAGGCATTTGTGGAGAAGGCGGCTGAGCTTGGAATAGATATCTTTCGATGCTTTGATGCAGTCAATGATGAAAGAAATTTTGAAACGGCCTTCAAAGTGATCAAAAGACTTGGCAAACATATTCAAGGAACGATCTGTTATTCTCTGACTGAAAGAAGGATGGGAGGTCCTGTCTATCATTTAAATTACTATATTGAAAAGGCAAAGATCTTAGAGGACATGGGGGCAGATTCCCTCTGTATCAAAGATATGGCAGGACTTTTAGCCCCTTATGATGCCTATGCGTTGATTAGTACCCTCAAAAATACTGTTAAAATCCCTATCCAACTTCACACCCATTATACGAGTGGAATGGCCTCCATGACATATCTTAAGGCAATTGAGGCCGGGGTCGATATCGTTGATACCTGCCTGGCTCCTTTTGCTTTGAGGTCCTCACAGCCTGCTGTTGAACCATTGGTGGTGGCCCTTGAAGGGACCCCTTGGGATACAAAATTGGATCTGGATAAACTCCTGAAATTAGGGGATTATCTTGAAGGTATTGCCCCTAAGTATCGTGAATTCTTAGATACCACAAAAACAGCGGTGATTGATACCAATGTTCTCAAACATCAGATCCCAGGAGGAATGATTTCTAACATGGTCAGCCAGCTCAAACAACAGAAGGCACTGCACCGGATCGATGAAGTATACGCTGAGCTCCCTCAAACGAGAAAAGACCTCGGATATCCACCCCTTGTAACCCCTACCTCACAAATTGTTGGAGTCCAGGCCGTATTGAATGTGCTCTTTGGAAGGTACAAGATGGTTTCAAGGGAAACCCAAGATTACGTATTTGGGCTTTATGGGAGATCTCCAGTACCGATCTCTGATGAAATTAAAAATTTGGTCTTGAAGGGTTATAAAAGGGGCAAAGAACCCATTACCTGTCGGCCTGCAGACCTCATTGAACCTGAAATGGAAAAGGTCAAAAAGGAGACCGAAGGTTTGGCCAGAGATATTTGTGACACCCTTATCTATGCACTCTTCCCACAAACGGGCAAGGAATTCTTAAAATGGAAGTATGGGCTTGAACCAATGCCAGACAAAGTGAAACCCAAAACCTTAGAAGATGTAAGAAAAGAGGATGAGACCCTTGCGAAAACTAAAGGAGAAGCTCAGAAAAAATAACCTAAAACTGAAAGAAAGGGAGAATCATTTCCTTGAGGTCTATTGATTCTTAGGAAACATTTTTAAAAATAGATCGAATGGCTCATCCGATTTTTTCAATTTGAAAAGAGATTCAATCTCAAGAAGATCAAAACCCGAATATCTCCCTGGATCAAGGAGGACTCCAAACGTTTGATCAATTCGTTTAATCAGGTATTCTCGTAATGCTCGATCATAAGAAGGATATTCTGGGTCCTGAAAACCTGCAAATGTCCTCCCTCCATAGGCCAATATCTTTGAGGGGATCATCATTCCTTTTGCAAAGATCACAGATGGGGTAACCCAAACCCATAAACCTAATAAAAGGATTATCCTCACGATCCATTTAGTGTTCATCCCTCAATCACTCCTCCCATTAAAATTCAAGATGAGCTGAGAGCCGTGGTTTGACTTTCCTCTTCAATATACCTGATGAGAGTCTCATAGATTTTATCGCCAATCAAACCTACTTGGTGAAGCCAGTTCATGGCATCGGAAATCTTAAAAAGAACATGAGGTTCAATCCTGGAGGCTCGAAGCCTCTGTTGCCCTCCCTGCTCCCGATCCAAGAGAACCACCAGTTCATTGACCACTCCACCTTGATCTCTAATTACCTCTGCTGTCTCGATTACACTCTCCCCTGTGGTGATAAGGTCATCAATCACCAATACCCGATCATTCCGTTCCAAAATCCCTTCGATCTTCTTCCTGACCCCATGCTCCTTCCTCGCCTGGCGATAATAGATAAGGGGAATCCCCAATTTTTGACTCACCACCGTTGCAAAGGGAACACCAGCTGTTGGAACCCCTAAGATTTTATCGATTTTATCCTTTCCAATTTCATTGAGGATGATTCGGGTTAAAGAGTTGGCAATCCAATCCATGGTGATGGGACTGGAGATGGTTTGCCTGAGGTCAATGTAGTAAGGGCTTTTTTTCCCTGAGGCCAATATGTAATCGCCAAATTTAATGGCATTGTTCTTGATTAGGAGGATCCCTACCTGTTTCATGAGGAAGAGCTTCTCTTCCTCCCAAACCTTCCTCTCAATCTCTTCGAGTCCAAGGATCATAGATGGATATCTATTAAAATTTTCACTGAAAGTCAAGAAAATTGTATTAGCGCTTTCCAAAAATCATTGCCAAAAGGGCCATTCTAACAAAAACCCCATTTCTCATCTGTCTAAAATAGGCAGCTCCAGGATAATCATCCACATCCGTGCTAATTTCATCCACCCTTGGAAGGGGGTGAAGGATCACGACCTTTTTCCCCAGTCGATCCAAAAATGTTCTGTTCAGGATATAACGTCCTTTTAGCCTTTCATATTCGGAAATGTCATCAAACCTCTCCTTCTGAATCCTAGTCACATAAAGAAGATCACTTTCAGAGGCAGCATAATTCATGTCTTCGGTCTCAATCACCTCCATCCCTTTCGCCTTAAGATTAGAAGTGATCTCTTCAGGCATTTGAAGGAGTTTTGGAGAGACAAAAAAGAGTCGGGTTTGAAAGAGAGAGAGCAGTTCCACTAAGGCATGAACCGTTCGACCATACTTTAAATCCCCTATCATGGCTATCGTAAGATTCTTTAATGATCCTAATTCCTTATAGATGGTGTAAATATCCAAAAGGGCCTGAGTGGGGTGTTGACCTGCTCCATCGCCTGCATTGATGACCGGAATGGATACGGCATCGGCAGCCTCTTTGGCTGAACCAAGTCGGGGATGACGAATGACCATTGCATCGGCATACTGAGCAACGGTGCGAGCTGTATCCGCAATGGTTTCACCCTTCGCTGTTGAAGAACTTTCGGCTGAAGTCACACTGATTACCCCTCCCCCTAATCTTTGCATAGCCGTTTCAAAGGAAAGGCGGGTTCTTGTACTTGGTTCAAAAAAGAGGGTCGCCAAAATCTTTCCTCTCAATAGATTTATCATCCCCCTTCCCCTTAATGCCTTTTCAAAAAAGGAGGCATTTCGGATGATCCCTTCCACATCCTTTCTTGAAAATTGATTTCCATGAAGAATATCCTTCCCTTTAAGACTGCTCATTCGAGTAACCTCCTCTCTCCGCTTAAAAAGGGGGAAGACTGAAAGATAGGGGATTCATCCTCTATGATCACACCGTCCTTGGCGACGATCCGCCCTCCGACAATAGTCAGAACGGCTTTTCCTTGGAGCTCCCACCCGTTATAAGGACAATTCCTGCCTTTGGAATAGAAGCGATTCGCATCAACCCTCCATTTCTTTTCCAAATCGATTAGGATGAGGTCTGAACGTCCCCCTTTCCTGAGCTCACCGATTCCCAGGCTATCGAGTCCGAAAATTCGGGCGGGGAGAGTTGTCATCTTTTTAATCGCCTGCCCAAGGGTCAAAATGCCAGGCTTGACGAAGAAGGTTAGGATTAGGCCTAACGTAGTTTCTAATCCAATGATTCCAAAAGGAGCCTCTTCCCATGATCGATTCTTTTCATCAGGTGTATGGGGAGCATGATCACTGGCAATGATATCGATCGTCCCATTGACAAGTCCTTCTCTCAAGGCGGAAACATCTTCCTCTGACCGCAAAGGAGGATTGACTTTTGCATTTGGCCCGATCTCTTTTGCCATCTTTTCATTAAGAAGGAGATGATGGGGAGTGGCCTCTGCGGTAACTTGAACCCCACGTTTTTTCGCCTTTGCAATGATTTCCACTGACTGGGCAAGACTTACATGGGAGAAATGGATCCGACCCCCTACGATTTCAGCCAATTCAATATCCCGCTGTATAAAATAGGCTTCAGAGGTATAGGGAGTAACTTCCCTGCTCACCCTTTTGAGCATTCTCTCCCGATACAAAGGAGATTCTTCGCAGTGGGGATTGACCAGAATTTTAAATTCTTTCCCCTTCATGAGGGCATGTCGCATCAATCTTTGAGTAGGGATTGGATTTCCATCATCGGAAATAGCCCTTGCGCCTGCTTCTTTTAACTTCCCAATCCGAGACAGCCTTTCACCCTTGATCCCTTGGGTGATAGCAGCTTTTGAAAAGAAGTTTACGAGGCTTTTCTTTTTAGCTAAATCCTTCAGATTTTGGAGTCTCCGAGGAGTATCGATCGTCGGAGTGGTATTGGGTTCGGCAATGACAGTAGTGAATCCTCCGATTGCAGCAGCTCGAGAACCCGTTTGTAGATCCTCTTTATGCTCTTGACCCGGTTCCCTGAAGTGTACATGAACATCAACCAAACCAGGAACCAATATTTTCCCACTTGCCTCAATCACAAAGGTCTCTGGATCTTTAATAGACTCACCTATCTCTATAATCTCTCCATTCTGAATTAAGACATCTAATCGTTCCAGGTGTTCTGGTTCTTTCTTGATCAAACTGGCTCCCTTTATTAAAATCTTCATCGATGAAGCCTTCCTTCAAGGTTAAGGTAAAATGAGTCAAAGAGTTTAAAACGTTATCCGAGCAGAAGGGTCAGGATGGCTTTCTGGGTATGGAGCCTGTTCTCTGCCTGATCAAAAATGACACTGTTCTTAGAATCCGCAATCTCATCAGTTACCTCTTCTCCTCGGTGGGCTGGCAAACAGTGCATAAAAATATAATCTTTCTTAGCCCCTTTAACTATTCCTTCATTGACTTGATAGGGCTTAAAAACCTTTCTTCTTTTTTTGGATTCTTTCTCTTTCCCCATGCTGGTCCAAACATCCGTATAAATGATATCCGCCTTTTTCACCGCCTCCATCGGATCATGGGTTAATTGGACTTTACTCCCGCTTCTTCTTCCTTCCCTCTTGGCCTTCTCCACCACTTCTGGATTGGGCTCATATCCCTTTGGACAGGCCAGTGTAATATCTATCCCTACCTTCGAACAACCGAAGAGAAGGGAATGGGCGACATTATTTCCATCTCCGAGGTAGGCCAGTTTCAACCCAGCCAGATGACCCTTCTTCTCATAGATAGTAAAAAGATCGGCCAAACCCTGACAAGGATGAGTAAAGTCTGAAAGGCCATTGATAATCGGCACCTTTGAATATTTCTCTAAGTCAAGAATGGTCTGGTGAGAAAAAACTCTTGCCATGATTCCATCTACATAACGAGAGAGAACACGAGCGGTATCGGCAATCGTTTCTCCCCTGCCCAATTGGAGATCGTTTGAACTCAAATAAAGGGCATAACCCCCAAGTTGCCACATTCCCACTTCAAAGGAGACCCTGGTTCGGGTAGAAGGTTTCTCAAAAATCATGGCCAATGTCTTACCCCTTAAAGGGTATGAATTCTTCCCATGGAGAAGTTGATCCTTAAGGATCTTTGATTTCTTTAGAATCTGATCGATCTCCTCTCGGGTCAAAAGAGAAAGGCTCACGATTGATTTCCCCTTCATATGGACTGTCATGGAAGCCCTCCTTTTTGCTTTATCACTATATTAGCTTATTCCAGTATTTTCTGTCCATCTAAATTTAAAGAAGAACGTAATGCCCCACTCATTCAGGGAATTTGGCAGGGATGTCGGAGAAAATTTTATAGCGGAAACCACAGCTGGTCCCATAACTACAAAATTCCTTTGGCAATGGAAGGCAATGATTTATTGGAGGATATAATTTTTACCAACCCTTCTTTGAAGTGCTCCGCTTTATAAAATTTTCGGAGACATTCCTGCCTGATTCTAATCGGGTTCCCCACTTCAGTGATGGATAAGGGTTAATCAATTTTTTCAAAATAAACCCTTGACTTCTATTCCCTCCCTGTGATAATTTTCATCCACAAAGAATTCTCAAAAGGAGGTGATCATGGTGTCGAATATTTTGGGCATTATCATTGGGGTGGTCGTCATCATCGTAGGGCTCATCCTCTTAGTCAATTGGTGGACCATGTTTGTCAGGGGATTGATGGCAGTCGTTCCTATCCTCCTTGTATTGATTGGCGCGGGTGCCCTGGTCTACTTCATCAGCGAGATCAAATCGAAATTAGAAATGAAGAAAGAGGAGGCCTCAGCCTCAACAGAGAAAAAACCTGAAGAAAAATAGAATCAAATTAAAAAGATCCTCATGATTCCCATTCAGGCTCTGAAAAGCTTAGAAAAGAGGATTCGTCATGAATCCTTTTGCAATTGATTCTATGTCTAACTCATGGGTGGTCTGAAACATTACTTTCAGACCCACCCATTTCACTCCTTTTCCTAAAATTAAATCCCATTTTATTACTCTTCAGTTTTCTCAAAGGGTTCTAAATGGACCACTACATCCGTGACGCCTGGAAACTCCCTCCTTATCTTATTCTCCACCGCTTGAGAGAGGTGATGGGCTCGGTGCATATGCATCTCTGGATCCACCAGAACATGGAGATCCACATGGATATCATCCGGTCTTCCCCGACTTCTGATATGATGGCATTCCTTGATTCCCCTCATCGAGAGGACTACCTTTTTAATCTCTTCAAGAGGGATGGCTACCCCATCACTGAGCACCCGAGATCCTTCTTTTAAGATGTTGAGGCCTGTATAGCCAATAAAGCCAGCAATAATGAATGAAACTATTGGATCAAGAAGAGGGAATCCCATTCGAATACCCATCAGTGCAATGATGACAGAGAGAGAGGTCAGGATATCAGCTCGAGTATGGAAAGCATCAGAGACCAGGATATCGCTCTTTAGGGCAATTCCCCTCCTTTTTTCAAAAACCATCACTCCATAATTGATGGCCAGGGTGATTCCCATGACCATAAAACTGTTCCTGGAGACTTCGGGGACAGTAGGATAGAGAAATCGGTTGATCCCCTCTCTCACCACATTGAGACAGACAAGAAAAAGGAGGATAGAGATTCCAATCGAAGTTAAAGTTTCATATTTCTTATGCCCATAGGGGTGGCTTTTATCCATAGGCCTTGAGGCAATCCATATGCCAATTAGGCCGATGATGTTGGAGGTCCCATCAGAAAAGGAATGGAACCCATCTGCGGTCATACTCGTGGAACGGATCAGCCATCCATAAAGGATCTTTGCCCCCGCCACCCCAAAATTCAGGACGAGAACAAGAAATAAGACCTGGCGAATCTTTCGATATCGTTCTTCAGAGCTCAATGTTTCCTTTAACCCACTGCTCGGCATCTTCTTCGAACCTAAAAAGAGGTAAAAAGAGATAAGATCGAATGAGCATCGTCTCTTGAAAACGAATCCTGAATGGAGTAATAAGATGGATGGTTATGAAAAAACTTCAACCTGGGGATGAGGTGATTAAAATTGATGAAGAATTGGGAATCGCTTGGATCCTTCTCCCTCCTGATAGCAGTTTGGGAGGGTTTCGTGGTATTTCCCCCAGAATAATGGATGAAGAAAAATTGATGAGGATAAAGCTTAAAAAAAAAGAAAACGAGATTGAAGGATAGATCCATTTTCTTCAATGTTTGATTCTCCCTTCCCTTTTTCTCTCTTCATCCCACTTCTCAAAACCTCCTCCATGGATAATCATTCGATTGGGATCAGAACGAATGGCCTTAAGGTAGCAGAGTTCTGCTTTAGCAGCTTCCCCAATCCGTTCATAACATTCTCCCATTAGATTGAGTGCATCCTTAAAGGTAGGTAAAAATTGAATGACCTCTTCCAGCGTGTTGATGGCGGCATGATATCTTCCTAACTTCCAGAAGCACATCGCTAACCAATAGTGACCTTGGTAATGTTTAGGATTTTTTCGAATCACTTTTTCATAGTAGCGAATAGCATTTTCATAACGTCCCCTTCGAAAATAAAGGCCTCCCAAACTTAAATAGACAGGGAGGCTCTCAGGGTTCTTTTTTAATAATTCTTTGTAGACATGGACGGTCTTCTCGAAGAGGCCAGCCTGTTCGTAGGCATGAGCCTTCCCAAAGAGATAGTTGTTTCCCATTTCACTGAAGGAGAGGTTGTCCCATAGCCAATCTTTCAATAGATTCCAAAGAACAGGCATCATATAGTAAACGTAACGAAAATATCTCATCCTATCCTCCATTCCGATAAATTTTCAGGGGGCATTCCCTGACCATCAGTCATTTTACATTGAAACGAAAATGGACGATATCTCCATCTTGGATAAGATAATCTTTTCCCTCTGAACGAAGAAGACCCCTCTCCCGTGCGACCTGTTCAGATCCACAGAGAACGAAATCAGAAAAGGAAACGACTTCTGCCCGGATAAACCCTTTTTCCATATCCGTGTGGATCTTTCCTGCAGCCTTCGGAGCAGGAGTTCCTATGGGAACTGTCCAGGCCCTGAGTTCCGAACTGACCGTGGTATAAAAGGTGATCAATGATAAGATCCCGTAACCCACTTGAACCAATCGCTCTAAACTGGAACCCTCTAAACCCAATTCCTTTCTAAACTCCTCTCGCTCCTCATCTTTTAACTCTACAAGCTCTGCCTCTAAGTCCCCACAGATGGGAACGACTTTATTCCCCTCTCTCTCAGCCCACTGCATCAAGGCTTTCAAACAGGCTCCCTGTTCTCGTAACTCCTTTTGATCCACATTGGCAATATAGAACGAAGGTTTTGCCGTGAGGAGGTGGAGGTCGGAGAAGATGGTCTCTTTTTCACCTGTTGCTCGGAAGACAAATGCTCCGCGACCCTGGTTTAAAATGGCCTTGACCTCCTGATAGACTTCCAATTCCAATGCCGTCTCTTTGGCCCCAATTCGATGCATCTTCTCTACTTTGGCCATCCTTCTTTCCAAGGTCTGGAGGTCTGCCAATATCAACTCTGTATGGACGATCTCAATATCTCGCACCGGGTCTAAAAATCCAAATTCATGGGCAACATTCTTGTTATCAAAACAACGAACCACGTGGGCAATTGCATCTACATTTCGAATATGGTCTAAAAATTGATTGCCCAATCCCATCCCACGGCTAGCCCCCTTGACCAAACCTGCAATATCAAAAAATTCAAGGACTGTAGGAGTCTTTTTTTTGGGATGAATCTTTTGAGCAATCATCTCTAACCTTTGATCAGGAACAGGAACAATCCCGATATTGGGATTGATCGTACAGAATCGGTAGTTGGCGACCTCAGCCCCTGCAGCGGTGAGGGCATTGAAAATGGTTGACTTCCCTACATTCGGAAGGCCAACGATTCCGCACCGAAATCCCATCGCTCCTCTCCAATGTGATGAAAATGAAATACTGCTCTCCCTCTTAGGGCCCATTGACCCATCCAGGAGAGGTGAAGAGAATGGCCCATCCCCAAACCTTTTTTTTCCCCCAAATTATTTGTATAATAAAATAAAAATAAAATAAAGTCTCTTACTCACCAACCTGGGAGGCCAGAATGAAACAACAGAATCGGATCATGTTAGAAACCGCCTGCTCTATTTCGAAAAAAACCAATTCTAAGGGGGTCCTCCTCTATGGGGATATCATCGAGGATTATGAAGGCTTGGCCCAGATCTTCCAAGAGAAAAAAGTAGACCTCATCCTTGCCATCAAGGATGAAAGCCTTTTTCAAGAGGTCTCCTCTCTCTTTAAGAAAGTCCTGAGGATTCCCAATCTCCCTTTGGGCCGAGTGAATCAAATTAAGATGGCAATTATTCAGGCCCTTGCAAAGGGGGTGGTGAAAAAAGGGGATCGATGGATCTGTCTTTCTGGACTTCCTCAAATAAAAGTTTTGGACAATCTCCTCATCCTCGAGTTTGGAAAAGAGTTTGAGATCCTCTCTTCGACCGATCTACCCGTCATCTCAGAAATTGTCCTCCCTGAGGTTTTTGAAACCGTCCTGAACCTGGCCCTCGAAATCTCTATAGAGGGAAAAGAAGGTCGAAAGCCCATAGGCACAATTTTTGTTCTTGGAAAACATGAGGAGGTTCTTAAATTTTCTCATCCCATGGTGATCAATCCATTTCAGGGATATCCAGAAGAAGAACGAAACATCTTAGACCATCGTCTGAAAGAAACGGTTAAAGAATTTTCATCGATTGATGGGGCTTTCATTTTCCGCGAAGATGGGGTTATCTTAGCAGCAGGTCGTCATCTGGATGCATCGGGTGAAAACATTGAGATTCCCTTAGGCCTTGGAAGTCGCCATCGAGCTGCTGCGGGAATTACCAGCTTAACTGATGCTTTAGCCATTGTAATTTCAGAGGAGACAGGAGGCGTACGAATCTTTCATCATGGAAAGATCTTTATGGAGATTGAAAAGGGAGAATAGTCCATGGCTATTGATCTATATTCCTCAAATCCTTTTTTTGAAATTGGTTCATTGCCCTTTCAAGCCCATCCAAGAGGTAGACCCTGAGAGATTCAGTTGCCTGAGAAATAATCTTTTCTAATTGGGATTGTTCGATTGGATTAAAAGTCTCCAAGACATAGGTGGCTGGATCCATCCATAAGGGAGGTCTCCCAATCCCTATCTTAAGCCTTAAAAAATTATTTTCTCCGATGGCCTCAATGATGGATCGGACCCCCTGATGCCCTCCATCTCCTCCCTTTTGTTTAAATCGAAGTCTCCCAAATGGAAGGTCCAAGTCATCATGGACCACAACCAGATCTCTCACTCTGAAGTGAAAGAAATCAACCATTTTTTTTATGGCTTCACCACTCCGATTCATATAGGTCAATGGCTTTCCAAGAAGAAGAGGCTGGGAATCAATATTTCCTATTCCATAGATCGATTGGAAACGTCTTATCTGGATGGGAATTTGATATCTCTGGGAAAATCGATCCACCACCTGAAATCCAATATTATGTCTGGAGAGACGGTATTGGATCCCAGGATTTCCAAGCCCCACAATCACCTTCACCCCAAGTTATTCCTTTTCTCCCTCTTTCTCCTTCACCTCTGCCCCTTCCGCCACCTCAGGAGCTGCTGCTTCAGCAACTTTCTCTTCCACCACAGGAGGGACTACCGTGGCTATGGTTAGATTAGGGTCGGATAAAATTTTTACCTTTTCCACATTGATATCTTTGATATGGACCGAATCTCCAATTTTTAAACTACTGACATCGATATCAATACTCTTAGGAATATCCCCTGGGAGGCACTGGATTTGGATCACCCTCCGAATCTGTTCGAGGATCCCTCCCAATTTGGTTCCTTCGGGTTTTCCAACGAGATGAATAGGAACTTCTACAGTAATCCTCTCATCCATGGCCACCTCATAAAAATCAGTGTGTAAGGTAATTTGATAAAGAGGGTCAATCTGAATATCTTTTACCATCACGACTTTCCGATCGATTTGATCACCCTTTCGAATATGAAGATCAATCAATACATTCTCCCCTGCTTCAGTTTGAAGCGCTTTGGCCAGCTCTTTGGGGTGAATGACCAGAGGAATGGATGGTGTTTTGGGTCCATAGAAGATCGCAGGAACCATTCCTTTTGATCGAATCTTTCTGGCCCATCCTTTTCCCACCTCTTCTCTAATCTCTGCGATCACCACAGGTCTTTCCATGGGTTGCTCCTTTATTATGAATTATACAAATAGGCAACTGACTGATTCATCCTCATAAATCCTTCGTATGGCATCCGCTAACAAGCCAGATATGGAGATGACTTTAATCTTTGGACATCCCTTGGCCTCTCCTTTTAAGGGGATGGTATCGGTCACAATCATTTCTACGATAGGCGATTCAGAAATGATCCTTACCGCTTTTCCCGAAAGGACAGGGTGTGTGCAATAGGCATAGACTGCCTTTGCTCCCTTTTCGATCAAAGCATAGGCAGCCCGGGTTAATGTTCCTCCAGTATCCACGATATCATCGACCAAAAAGGCTGTCATGCCATTGACCTCTCCAATGATATTCATCACCTGTGACACATTGGGGGATTCCCTTCTTTTATCGATAATCGCTAAAGCAGCATCCAATCGCTTGGCGTAAGCACGAGCCCTCTCAACTCCCCCCGCATCGGGGGAAACAATGACAATATCATCCTTAAACTGCCTGAGGTGGTCTAAGAGCACCGGAGCAGCGTATAAATGATCTACTGGAATATTGAAAAAACCCTGGATCTGACCCGCATGGAGGTCAACCGTTAGAATTCGAGAGGCTCCAGCTGTCGTGATGAGGTCAGCGACCAATTTGGCTGAAATGGGAGCTCTGGGAAGTACTTTCCGATCTTGCCTGGCATAACCATAATAGGGCATCACGGCAGTAATTCTCCCTGCAGAGGCCCTTTTCAAGGCATCGATTAGGATAAGAAGTTCCATGAGATTGTCATTTACCGGATAAGAGATGGATTGGATTACAAAGACATCCATTCCCCGCACACTTTCATCAATCTCAACATGAATCTCTCCGTCACTGAAGGTACTGACGACTGACCTACCAAGGGGAGTTCCCAATTGATCACAAATCTTTTGAACCAATTCCAGATTTGAATTTCCAGTAAATATCCTTAACCAACTTA
>JBBIRT010000056.1:0-6855 GCA_037441725.1 Deltaproteobacteria bacterium
CACTTCTCAGGATGATGAGGTCGTCCAATTCTGTATTGTCAAACTCTATTCTACCTTGGATGAGATCCTCAACAACAGTTTTTCCCTCATCCGGGGAAAAGAAACGGATGGCATAAGGCCCCTCCATTGAGGAAGACGTTCGATGAAGACAGGTTCGATCATATTTAGGTTTGATCCCCGCCTTTAAGGCAGCGTTTCGCTTTGCCTCTAACTCCTCGGGAGTGCAATAGCATCGGTAAGCCTTCCCTTCTCTTAAGAGCCTCTTGGCAGCCTCTTGATAGATTGAGATCCTCTGGGTCTGGAAAAAAGGGCCTTCATCCCAATCCATTCCTAACCAGGTCATCGCATCTAAGATGACCTGGATCGACTCCTGGGTGGAACGGGCCACATCTGTATCTTCAATCCGAAGGATAAAGGCCCCCTGGGCATGACGTGCCAAAAGCCAATTAAACAAAGCGGTCCGTGCCCCTCCAATATGGAGATCACCGGTTGGACTGGGTGCAAATCGTGTCCTTACCTGGGCCATCATTCGATAAACCTCATTCCATATAAAAAATCCCCCTTGCCTCTCCTGGGTAAGAGAGGTAGGGGGTCGAATTCTCTAAATAAAAGTTTATATAAGATCCTCGATGGCTTTAAGTGCCTCATCCAATTTCTCTGAGTGACTCCCCCCTGCTTGGGCAAAGTCTGGGCGTCCCCCTCCTGTCCCTTTAACATAAAGGGCTATCTTCTTAATCAACTCATTTGCATTGTAACGAGAAACAAGATCCGAAGTCACTCCCATGATCAAAGAGACCTTATTTTGGCTCTCCCCTCCAAGAAGAATGACCCCTGAGCCAAGCTCTCTCTTTAATTGGTCGACAAACTCTCTCATTCGTCTGATATCCTTACCATTCACTCGAGCTGAAAGGACTTTCACCCCTCTTATCTCCTTCATAAGGGATAGAAGATGGGTTAGCTCCTGATGGGAGGTTTTATCGCGATAGGAGAGGATCTCTTTTTCTAACTCTCTCTGTCTTTCAAGTAATTTTTCAATCTTCATCGAGAGGTCACCAGGAACAGTCTTTAAAGAGGTGGCAATTTTCCAAAGCTCCTTTTCCTCCTCTTTAATGAATCGGTAAGCCCCTTCACCGGTTAAAGCCTCAATCCTTCGGATTCCTGCCGCCACCCCTGACTCGCTGACAATTTTAAAAAGACCAATATCCCCTGTTCTTGAGGTATGGGTTCCTCCACAGAGTTCACGACTGAACTCTGAAATCATGACGACCCTCACAAGCTCCCCATACCTTTCTCCAAAAAGCGCCATGGCCCCTGTTTGGAGGGCATCCTCCATCGCCATGATTTTCGTCTCTACCTTTAAGTTTTCTCGAATTTTCTGGTTGACCAGTTCCTCAACCTGCTCCAGCTCTTCCCTCTTCATCGGAGCGAAATGGGTAAAGTCAAACCTCAATCGGTCAGGAGAGACCAAAGACCCTGCTTGGTGGACATGATTTCCTAAAACCTCTCTCAGAACTGCTTGAAGGAGATGGGTTGCCGTATGGTTGAGGGCGATGGACCTGCGTCGGACTTGATCCACTTGGAGAACGGCTCCGACCCCTTGTCTCACCCTCCCCCGTTTCACCCTCCCTTGATGAATGATCAACTCTTCAAAGGGTTTGATGGTATTTGCCACCTCAAAAGAAAATTCCTCATGGAAGATCACCCCTCGGTCCCCCACCTGGCCTCCTGCTTCTCCATAGAAAGGGGTCCTTTCGGTAATCAGTTCAATCTCTTCCCCTTCCATTGCAGAGGAAACAATTTCATCATTTCTAATCAATCTCAGGATTTTTGATTCAGAGTGAATCTCTTCGTATCCTGAAAAGATGGTCTTCACCCCTTCATGGGTAAGCCGACGATAGACCTCTTTGACCCTTCCTTCACCGATCCCCAAGCTTGCTTGTTTGCTTTTCTGTCTCTGCTCTTCCATTTGAGCCCTAAACCTTGCTTCATCAAGTACCATTCCCTTCTCTTGGAGAATCTCCGCAGTAAGGTCGAGGGGGAATCCAAAGGTGTCATAGAGGCGAAAAGCCACTTCTCCGGAGAGTGTCCTCTCTTTCTCCCTTTCAAGCCTCTCCAACTCTTCTTGGAGTATTTTTAACCCTGCATCCAGGGTCTCAGTGAAACGTTCTTCTTCATTCTGGATGACCTTTATGACAAAGGCCTCGGTTTCTCTCAGTTCAGGATAGGCCTCTTTCATCAAACTCACCACCTTGGAAGAGATTCGATAAAGAAATGGACGATCCATTCCAAGGAGCTTCCCATGACGCATGGCCCTTCTCATGATTCGGCGTAGGACATATCCTCTCCCTTCATTGGAAGGCAGAACTCCATCGCTGATCAGAAAGGTAGCGGCTCGGCTGTGGTCAGCAATCACCCGAAGGGAGATATCTGTCTGAGGATGAATTCCATAAGGAACATGACTGATCGATTCGATCTCCTTAAAAAGAGGCTGGAAAAGATCGGTTTGGTAGTTACTCTTCACGCCCTGAAGGATGGCAGAAATCCTCTCTAATCCCATTCCTGTATCGATGCTTGGTTTGGCAAGAGGCTCAAGTTTTCCTTCCGTATTTCGATTAAATTGCATAAAGACAAGGTTCCAGAGCTCCAGATATCGATCACAATCACATCCTACTGTGCAATCAGGACGGCCACATCCCACCCCTTCCCCTTGGTCAATCACAATCTCAGAACAGGGACCACAGGGGCCTGTGTCTCCCATGGCCCAGAAATTATCCTTCTCTCCTAAACGAACAATTCGGTCTTTTGAAATGCCGATCCTCCTCCAAAGATGAAAGGCCTCATCGTCGTCTAAGTAGACGGTGACCCAGATCCTATCGACTGGTAATCCAAATTGATGGATGAGCAGATCCCATCCCATTTCAATGGCTTCTTTTTTAAAGTAATCCCCAAAGGAGAAATTTCCTAACATTTCAAAGAAGGTGTGGTGGCGTGCTGTCTTTCCAACCATCTCAAGATCATTGTGTTTCCCGCCTGCACGAACGCATTTCTGGGATGAGACAGCACGACGATACTCTCTCACCTCTTCATTCAAGAAGACCCCTTTGAATTGAACCATTCCGGCATTGGTGAAAAGCAAGGTGGGATCGTTTTTGGGGATCAATGAGGAGCTTCGAACGACTCGATGTTCCCTCTCCTCAAAATACTTGAGAAAGGCCCTTCGAATCTCATCCGAGGTCATGGTTTCAAATTCGTCCCCCTTCGATGATCGATCTTGGTCTCGATGGGCCTGGCAACTTTCAACTTCTTCTCTTCAACCCTCTCCTTCTCTTTGACCATTTCCTTCTCTTTCTCTAAGGTCTCAAAGTCCTCCCATCCGGCATCACTTGCAGCCAGGATTCCCTTCACCCGAAGGGCAAAATCATCTGGATTGGTGCAGTGTTTGAGGGCCTCATCATAGGTCACCAATCCCTCCTTCATGAGGTACATTAAGGATTGATCAAAGGATTGCATCCCATAAGTAGTGACCCCTCTGGCAATGGCATCATTGATTTCATTTGTCTTATCCTTCTCAATGATGCATTCTCTCACCCTTGCGGTTGAGACAAGGACTTCAACTGCAGGGACTCTCCCCATCCCATCTGCCCTTGGGACCAATCTCTGAGAGATCACCCCTTTTAAAACCCCAGCCAGTTGGAGCCGAACCTGTTTTTGATGGTAAGGAGGAAAGACCGAGATGATTCTTGTGATGGTCTCTGTAGCATTCAAGGTATGAAGGGTGGACATCACCAGATGCCCGGTCTCTGCAGCGGTCAGGGCGGTCTCAATCGTCTCAAAATCCCTCATCTCACCCACTAAAATGACGTCTGGATCTTGGCGAAGGGCTACTCTTAGGGCACTTGAAAACGTACTGGTATCCGAACCAATCTCCCTTTGATCCACAATCGATTTCTTATCCTCATGGACAAATTCAATAGGGTCTTCGATCGTGATGATGTGACAATTCCTTTCATTGTTGATAATATCAATCATGGAAGCTAAGGTAGTGGACTTTCCACTTCCTGTCGTTCCAGTCACAAGGATAAGGCCCCTCTGCTCAAGGGCGATATTCCGAAGTACCGGAGGGAGATGGAGCTCTTCTAACCCCTTAATCTGATAAGGAACGATTCGGAGAGCAATTCTGAGCTTTCCCCTTTGCTGAAAGACATTGACCCGAAACCGTCCAAGGCCATAGACCTCATAACCCATGTCCACCTCTCGATTCTTAATAAAACGCTCCTTTTGCCAGTCATTCATTAAACCAAAGGCCATTTTGGATAGGTCATTATGATCGAAAGGTTTCAATTTATTCCAGGGTCTTAAGGTCCCATTGACCCTGAAAATGGGGGGAGCCCCCTCCTTAATATGAACATCAGAGGCTTCCTGAGATAAAGCCTCTAATAGAATCTGATTTAAATCCATCTTCCTCTCCCTCCCTGTTTTTAACCTAATTGAAGCAAATCTCCTAATGATTCAGAGAGTATTTCTACTTTTCTCCAATGGGATCGGAAGTCGCTTCGATTAGGGTTAATCGACAGATCCTGCCTTTGCAATTCGAAAATTCTCAAGAATCGCTTTTTCCATCTGTTCCAAAACTCTTGGATTCTCTTTTAGAAACTGTTTTGCATTCTCTCTCCCTTGTCCAATGCGTTGTCCCTCATAGGCATACCAGGTCCCACTCTTCTCAACAAGATTCTTCTCCACAGCCAGATCGAGAACATCTCCTTCTTTGGAGATCCCTTCCCCATGGATCAGGTCGAATTCGACCTCTTTGAATGGGGGAGCAACCTTATTCTTGACCACGCGGACCTTGGTCCGACTACCAATCACCTCTTGGCCTTGCTTGATTGAAGCGATCCTTCGGATATCGAGTCGAACAGAGGAGTAGAATTTAAGGGCATTGCCTCCTGTGGTTGTCTCTGGATTTCCAAACATCACTCCAATCTTCATCCGAATTTGATTAACAAAAATCACGATCGTATTTGACTTGCTTATGGTCGCTGTCAACTTCCTCAGGGCCTGGGACATTAGCCTGGCCTGAAGACCCATGTGGGCATCTCCCATCTCCCCTTCGATTTCTGCCTTGGGAACCAATGCGGCTACAGAATCGATTACAATTACATCCACAGCACCACTACGAACCAGAATCTCTGCAATCTCAAGGGCTTGTTCTCCTGTATCGGGTTGGGAAATGAGAAGATCATCAATCCTCACACCCAATTTCTTTGCATATTGAACGTCTAAGGCATGTTCTGCATCGATAAAGGCAGCAATGCCTCCCTTCTTTTGGGCCTCTGCAATCACATGGAGGGCTAAGGTTGTTTTCCCAGAGGCCTCTGGACCAAAAATCTCCACAACCCTTCCCTTTGGTAATCCTCCAACACCTAAGGCAAGATCTAAGGAAATGGATCCTGTAGAGATGGTGGGAATCTCGCCAGGCATCGCCTCTTCGCCCAATTTCATTATGGCGCCTTTCCCATATTGTCTTTCAATCTGGGTGACGGCCAATTCGACAGCCTTTCCCTTACTCGCATCCACCTTTGCCTCTGCCTTCGTTTCAGATTTCGTCATGAGATCCCCCTCCCCAATATAGCAGGGGCAAATTAACCCCCCAACATTAATTCCCTGAGTGGTGTGTAAATGGGTCCAGATGGCTTTAAATCACTTTTAAATAATATCATCCTCTCTGCTTGAAATGATCCAAACTCCATCTCCTTATACTTCTCTAATCTTCTTGTCAACTCTTCCTTTCCTCGGCTCGATTTCATTCTCCCAAGGGTCAGATGGGGATGGAAAGGACGATCTTCGCGTTGAAATCCAATTTTTTCCAATTGGATCTCGATCGCCTCCTGGAGAGTGAAAAGTAATTTTTCCTTATCGACCACCCCTATCCAGATCACCCTCGGGTTCCTAAGGTTGGGGAAAGCCCCCACTCCTCTCACCTCAAGAGAAAATGGAGTGGTATTTTGAATCAATTCAGTAATCGATTTCGAGATGGAATCAATCTTTGGTTCTTCAATATTACCAAAGAATTTCAAAGTGAGGTGGATCTTTTCAGGACTCATCCACCTGATCTCGGCCAGGGTTGATTTTAAGTCTTTCTGAACCTCCTCAATCTTCTTTATGATTGGATCAGTTAGTTCAATTGCGAGAAATGATCGGTACAATCAAAAACCCTTTTAAAATCTAACCAACTACCCTTTAAACACGCAAAATGAGATAGGATGTTTCATTTTGATGTTAACATAACTATTAAAAAAGTCAATGAAAAAACTTGCTTGTTGCCTCATCCATCAATGGAGATAAGCATCCATCCAGAAGAGATAGCAGAAAAAAATGGTTCGATGAATAATATCTCTTCCTGCCTGCTGCAAGCAGGGAGGCGACTAAATTTAGGAAGACAAGAAATAGATAAAAGGATGGTGGATAGGGTGGAAAAAAATAATTCTACAATCCAAAATAAGCGGACTTCACATCTGGGTTTTCCATTAAATCATGGGACTTCCCTTCCAAAACAGCCCCCCCATTTTCAAGGATATAACCATAATGGACTATCGGTAGGATTGGACGAGCGTATTGCTCAGAAATAAGAATGGTGATTCGGGTTTGTTGATTGATGTCTCGGATGGCCCGTGCAAGCATCACTTCCATTAATGGGCTCAGTCCAAGGAGGGGTTCATCCAAAAGGAGTAATTTGGGTTGGGCCATCAATGCCCTTCCGATTGCAAGCATCTGTTGTTCTCCTCCACTGAGAAAACCTCCCTCTCGCCTCTTTAGATTTTTTAATGCTGGAAAGATCGTAAAGACATATTCAAGGGT
>JBBIRT010000056.1:6865-20221 GCA_037441725.1 Deltaproteobacteria bacterium
GGCCTGAGCCTTTGTGGCTAAATTACCTCCTATTTTCAAATTCTCCAGTGTGCTGCTTTCAGGGAAGATCCTCCTTCTTTCAGGGCAGAGGATGATTCCTCTTCTGGCCCTTTCGCTGGGTTTCATGAAAGTAATATCCATCCCTTCGAAGGTGATACTTCCA
Organism: Deltaproteobacteria bacterium; assembly: GCA_037441725.1. Lineage (GTDB taxonomy): Bacteria > Desulfobacterota > BSN033 > BSN033 > UBA1163 > JBBIRT01. Next base: position 7,029 of record JBBIRT010000056.1, read on the forward strand.
AGGATGGTAATCCTTTCCCCTCCCTTCATCTCTTCCTTCTTTTTAACATCCAATATGATACCGGAGATGGTGTACATGAGTGTGGATTTTCCAGCGCTGTTGGCACCGAATATGCCTGTCACTTTTTCAGCCAGGCATTTCATATTGATATTATTAATCGCAATGGCATTTTCATAGAAAACCATGAGCTTGATAATTTCCAGCACTTCCTTATCCCTTCCGGATCACTTTTGAATTTTATCTTGAACCATCTTCCTATGTTCTTCGTCTCGAATTTCGCGCCTCAGAAGTTTTCCCACTTTTGATTTGGGTAACATGTCTCTAAATTCGATATATTGTGGAATCTTATAGGACGCAAGTCTCTCTCTGCACCATCGTGTCAATTCTGCAGCATCCACCCCTCGGGCATCCTCCTTAAGAACGACAATGGCCTTAATCCTTTCACCTACCTTTGGATCAGGAACCCCTACCACACAGGCCCCAACCACTGTGGGGTGATCCTGTAATACAGCTTCAACCTCAGAGGCAGAAACCCGATAGGCCTTATGCTTGATCACGTCTGCTGATCTTTCGATATAATAAATATCACCCCTCTCCCCCATACGGACATAATCACCCATCCGATAGTAGGTCTTTCCATTAATGCTCACAAAGGATCGCCTCGTTTCATCAGGTTTATTCCAATAATATTTCATCATATACTCTGAAGTCACCACAAGCTCTCCAATTTCGCCAATAGGGACAGATTCCAAGGTATCAGGATCGACCACCCTGCATTCCCTTGTTTTGAGAGGCCATCCAATCGATGAAATTTCTGCCTCTCTATCTAAGCGGCTATAAGTCACATGTCCAGCTTCTGTGGAACCATAGACCTGATAAATAGAGACGCCCACACGCTCCTTCCATCTCTTAAAAACTTCGATAGGAAGGACATCCCCTCCACAGTAACAATATTTAAGGGATCTTATCTCATACTGATCCAATCGATCATTTTCAAGGATCATACGAAAAAGAGCTGGAACCCCAAGCATCCACCGCACTCGGTATTTTTCAATGGCTCTCAAAATGGCATCCACCTGTGGGATAGGCATGATGACCGTGGTATTCCCAAAATTTAGACCGAGGGCTATGAATAACCCAAGGGCCATGATATGGAAAAGAGGATTGATGGCAATATAGGTGTCTTTTCCCTCCTCAACATAGTTCCCCACCACATCCTCCATAATATCTTTAATATATGAAACGGTACCCATATGATTTCCTGGAACCCCCTTGGGAAAGCCTGTTGTTCCACCTGTATAGAGGATATAGGAGAGGTCGTTCCAAGGATCAATTTCTACATCCAATTTCTCCGGGGATTGTTTGATGAGATCCCTAAAAAGATAAACATGCTCCCCTTTCTTAACAATGCCACTTGGAATCTTGTCAAAAAGAAAACCAATCATGCGTTTCCAAAAAGGAAGGAGATCAACGAGGTTTGTCACAATGACTCTTTTCAAGCCAGTCTTTGAAAAAACGTCTTGGACATAACCAAAATTGGTATCAAGACAGATGATTGTCTCAGCCCCTGAATCCTTGATCATGTATTCAATTTCGAAAGAAGTATAGATCGGAGCCACCGGGACCACCACAGCTCCAAGTTTCTGAATCCCAAAGAAGGCAATCACCCATTGGATGGAATTCGAGAGATAAAGGATAATTTTGTCCCCTTTTCGAACTCCCAAGCGATTCAAAGCACTAGCAAAACGATGAATCAAGTTTTGCAATTCGGAATAGGTAAATTTCTCACCCAAATAAATGATGGCAACTCGATCTGGATATTTCTCACAAATCCTTTCAAATTGGGTAAAAATCAGTTCTCCTTCTATTTCTCTTGAATGTAAGTCTGGAGCCATGGGTTTCTTATTGGGTGGATTCAATTCAAGATCTTGGAGTACGGTATTCATAAACTTTTTTTCCTTAGGCTTCAAAGGTATAATCAAGCAATTTCTCTGATCCAAGATAGGCCTCTTTAACCTTTTCATTTGCCATCACTTCTTCAGGATTTCCCTCAGTTAATTTTTCTCCAAAATTCAAGACCATCACCCGATTGGCAACCCTAAAAAGTTCTCTTAACCGATGTTCGATCATGATGAGCGTAATTCCATCCATCTGTAATTTTTCAATTAAAGGAACCATACTGGCAATTTCGCTCATGCTGAGACCTGAAAAAACCTCATCGCAAAGGATGAGATCAGGTTTCAAAGCAAGACATCTGGCCAATTCAAGGCGCTTAAGATAACCTGTGGGTAAGCTTGAGGCCAATTTATAGGGAACATAGGAATCTCTCTCAAAACCAATCTCTTCTAAGATATCAATCCCAACGGTGCTTCGGTCTCCCAACTTACCTCCTCCTCGCCACCCTCCTGCCTTTCTGGCCCTTGGGGAAAAAAGGGGAACGATTAAGTTCTTATAAGCAGGAAGGCTATAATAGGGTCTCATGATCTGAAAGGTTCTGGCGAGCCCAAGATTGGCAATTTGATTGGGAGCCTTATGACTAATATCCATCCCTTTATAAAGGACTTTTCCAGAATCCATCTTAATGAAGCCAGTGATACAATTGATAAGAGTGGTTTTCCCAGATCCATTGGGGCCAATAATACCAAAAACTTCGCCTTTTCGGACACAAAAACTGACATTCAATAAAGCCTGAACTCCCCCAAAGGTCTTACAAATTTTTATCACTTGGAGAATCTCTTCTCCACTCATACCTTGACCCACCTTTCAAACTGATGGTATTTCCGTTGGGCATAAACCATGAGGCCTTCGCTTCGAAACATAATAAAGGCCAATAGAATGACAGAATAAAAGACAATTCTCAAGGTTCCAAAGGCTCGTAAAAATTCTGATACAGGAACAAGGATGAAACAACCTAATACCGGACCTACCAATGTGCTACCCCCACCCACCACAGTTGCAGCAATGGGAATAACAGAAAAATCAAGAGCAAATTGGGAGATCCCTGACCACATATAGATGTGAGAAAGATAGGCACCTCCAAGAGATCCGAGCCCAGAAGCGATAAAAACAGCAATGGTTTTATATAGGGTTACACTTAATCCAGAAGCCCTCACCGATTGGTCATTATCTTTAATCCCGCGAAAGACAATGCCCATATCTTCATTCACCAGCCTCCTTAAACCAAAGAGAGCAAAAATTACGATAAAGATGATTAAATACTGTTCAACCCATTTATTGGAAAAACCTGCAACTCCCAAAATCCCATCTGTTCCGCCAAAAATATTTAACGCCTCAATGATCCTCATGAGGGTTAAAGGATACATTAAGGTGACAATGGCAAAATAAACACCTCTAAGTGGAAGAGCTGGGAGAAGAAGGAGCGTGCAAATGATGGCCCCTCCAATGGTAGCGATTGGAATGGTGAAAACGGGTGAAAGTCCTAAATATTTATTAAGAATTGCGGCTGCATATCCGCCCACTCCAATAAAAAATGCTCCTCCCAGGGAGACTAATCCTACAAAGTGGGCTAAAAAATCGAACCCGAGGGCCAGGAGGGCATAGATACAGACGATGGATATGACCCTATTCCAATAGAGGGAGGGCATGAGAAGAGGAAGGATCAAAATTCCAAGAATTAAGAGGAGTCGAGGAAGCACAAGGTAACTCACCTCTTCCAGTGAAGAGAGGGCATAAATTCCCTCTGTTCTGACTTTGATCCCCCTGTCTAATCTTTCTTTACGTCTCTCTATCGTGGTGACAGCCATATCTTAAACCTATAAATTCTACATCCTCATGCTGACTCTTTTAGACCCTCTCTTCCAGTTCCTTTTGCCTTCCAAAAAACCCGGAGGGTCTAAGGATTAAAGTGAGAATGATGGCTAAAAGGGCAACAACCATTTGAAAATGGGATTGGATATAAGCGACGGTAATGATCTGGAGAAATCCGATCATGAAAGCAGCCAGGATTGCACCGACCCAACTCCCTAATCCTCCAACAATACATACAGCGATGGAAAGGATTAAAACATTGTAACCAGCCTCCACGACTATATTACCAAGAGGAAGTAAAACGACAGCAGAGAGCCCAGCCAAAATCGATCCCATGGCCATGGCAATGATGGCCATCCAGTCAGAATCAATTCCCAGCATCATAGCTGCATGTTCATCCTGTGCCATCCCCCTCAAAGCCAAACCCGTTCTATTGAAGTGGGTGAAGAGCCACATAAAAGTAATGACAACTATCCCTATGGCCATGACAATGATTCGCTGGAGGTCAACCAGGACGCCTCCGATGTCGACGCTCCCTTCAATAAAGACGGGGAGGGTATAGGTCATACCCTTAAACCCCCGCCAACGTAAAAATTCAAGGGTGGCTAATCCTAAGGCATAGGTCGCTATGATCTCGGAGGTGGCCATCCCCCTGACTCGGATGAGAACAAATCGGTAGATCGCAGCGCCAATCAAACCCATAAGAATCAAGGCAAGGGGGATCGCTATGAAATAATTGAGATGGAGTTTATTAAGGATCCACCAGACAGCAAATCCTGTAATTACGTAGAGGGCACCATGGGCAAAGTTAGGGAGACGACTAATCCCATAAACCAAAGTAAAGCCAATGGCCATTAAGGCAAGGGAGAAACTATTAATGATGCCATAAATGAGGATATCCATAAGAGATAACAAACTCGCATAGGACCCAATGACATAGCGCAAGGGGTTCAAGTCCTCTAAGTTACGGTTTTACCCTTCGCGCTATCCCCTATGCCATTATTTTTTCATCCAGGGAGGAAGTTTCACCTCACCCATTGCAATTTTGGGTGGAAAAACCACCACTCTCTTGCCTGCTTGCCACTGAAAGATTGTTCCCACAGCTCCTTCATTTGGGTCAAGGCTGGGAATGATTTGATGGTTCTTTGGATTAAATTTTATTCTTCCGTAGACACCCATCAAGTCTGTCTTTTCTAACGCTGTAACCACTTTATCAGAATCAAGAGAACCGGCCCGTTCAATGGCATCTTTCAAAGTATAGACCGCCATATAACTTGATGAGGTTCCATACCCTTCAGGTTCCAATCCATACTTTTTTTGATATGCTTCCACAAATTTCATTGTCCAAGGAGTGGCCTTGGAGGGAGAATTCCCTGCATTCACAACACTGGCCAGCGCATATTCTCCTTTTCCTTCTGTAGCTTTCCAGAACCCAGGCTCTTCAGCAGCAGAAATGATTGTGCCAAAGGGAAGGGCAGGGACTTTCATATCATACCACTGCTTAAGAAGGATAGAGCTTTCTGGCATATCCATCCAGATAAGGATGACCTGGGCATTTTCTTTTTTAGCCTTCATTAGGCCTACGGAATAGTCAGTGGTTCCAGTTGGAAAGATTTCCTTCCCAACCACTTCCCAACCTTTTTCTGTAGCCAGTTTGGATACAAGATCACCTCCAGCACGGGCATGGGCCACATCCTGAATCATGATGAAAAGTTTGTTAAGATTATGTTTTGCTTTAATTTCCATAAGACAAGGGATAAATTCCCCCACTACCATCCAGCCCACTTCTCCTGAGATTCTGAAGCAATATTTGAATTTATCATACTCAGATTCAACCCGTTTGTGATAGGCAGGAGTTAATACCCCCGTGGTCAATATGGACACCTTCTTATATTTAGAGAGTAAGTCCATCGCAGCAAGGGCTGCTTCAGATCGGACAGGGCCTCCTACAATAAAATCGGCATTTTTCTCTAAAATTAACTTTTCCACCACTAATAAGGCATCGCTCGTCGGTACACCAGGTTCGAGGTCACGGGTATCCATGACTTCTACTTTAAATGGTCTTTTTTCACTGCCTACCTTTACAGCCCCTGCGGCATTAATTTCTTCGACAGCCAATTTGATAGCCCTTTCTGCATCCCAGCCATAAAGGAAGGCCGTTGCCAGTGGAGCTCCGATTATAATTGGTTTTTGAGCTGGAGATAGGGAAGGAAAAGAAAAAATGGACAACAATAAAAGGATTGATAGGTTAAATAATTTCTTCATAACGCACTCCTTTAATTTGGATTTTTTATTGATATTGAATATGGATGATTAATCCCCCATCCCATTGGAAGAAATATTCTTGATTCTTTAGCAATCGTTATGCCAGAGATCTCTGATGAGAATTATTCTTGAAACTACAAAATGTTATGAGACATCAAGATAGAGATAGGATGATTCTTGTGAATATTTTTTTTAATTTTTAAAAAATATTTTCAACGTAGATTGATTATCAAGTCGTCTTATTCTCTCTCAAAATTTCATAAGACTTTAACTTATTTCGGAGGGTAGGTCTTGAAATCCCAAGAAACTCACATGTCTTTCCAAAATGCCAGTGCATTTGGTGGAGTACCCTTGTAATATACTCCTTTTCAATTTCTCTAAGATTTGATTCTCTGTTGGAAATAGCTTTTGGAACCGAAAGATTGAATAACTTTTGCCCAAGCAAGGGAGTAATCATCTCCTCAAGAATAGCTTCTCCCTGGGTATTGATTGCAGTGTGGATAAGGACATTCTCTAACTCTCTGACATTGCCCGGCCAGTCATACTCCATCAATCTTTTTAAGGCCTTCCCTTCAACTTTTCTAATGGACTTACCCAATTCTTGATTTATCTTCCTGATAAAATGCTCAACCAAAAGCGGTAAATCTGATTTCCTTTCTCTCAGAGGGGGAATTTTGATGATGGCGACCTTGAGCCGATAATAAAGATCTTCTCTGAAAGTCCCTTTTTGAACCATCTCAGATAGATCTTTGTTGGTGGCGGCAATTACTCTTGCATTGGATCGAATCCTTTTTTCTCCTCCTAAACGCTCGAATTCCCTTTCTTGTAAGAATCTTAAGAGCTTAGACTGGAGTTCGAAAGGAATCTCCTCCACTTCATCCAGAAAAATGGTCCCTTCACCTGCAAGTTCAAATTTCCCCCTTTTCAACCCAGAAGCTCCAGTAAAAGCCCCTTTTTCATGACCAAACAATTCACTTTCCAAAAGAGGACCAACGATCGTTGAGCAATCAATCGCTTGAAAAGGGCAATTCCGATAAGGACTATTGGTATGGATTGCCCTTGCGATGAGCTCCTTCCCAGTTCCTGTCTCACCTTCGATAAGCACTGTAACCCTATTTTCTGATAGAACCCCTATGGATTTGAAAACCTCTTTCATTCCTATGCTTTTCCCTATAATTTCCCCTTTAATGAATGGCATGGAAGGATCAATCGTGATCGCCTCTGTCATTCGGCTTGAATTTAAAGATTTAATAGCCTTCACAATCACCCTATCGAGCTCCTCCACATCAATAGGTTTAGGGATATAGTCAAAAGCTCCTAATTTCACCGCCTTAATGGTGATATCCATATCATGGAATGCCGTAATGATAATAATATTCTTTCTTCCTTTTTGAACAAGCTCTTGGAGGACATTGAGCCCACTGGTGTCCGGGAGTCTAATGTCAAGAATGATCACGTGGGGATCAAAGATATCAGATTGGCTTAACCCTTCTGATGCGGATACTGCACACCGAACGGAATATCCCTTCTCGGTGAGAAACATCTCCAGGGTTTCAAGAAGAGGACGCTCATCATCAATGATTAGAATTCTTGGAGCTTTCATATTCTCTCCCTAAATGGAATAGTAAGGATGACGCGTGTTCCATGAGGCTTCCGGAGGGCTACCATGGCTGACCCTCCATGGGCCTCAATGATTTTTTTTACATTTGAGAGACCGAGTCCTGTACCCTTCTTCTTATTGCTAAAAAATGGATCGAAAACATAAGGAAGATCCTCTATGTTGATCCCTGGTCCATCGTCATTGATTTCTATTTGAATTGGGCTTCCATCCCCCCTTAACCGTTTTATAGCAACCTCGATACATCCCCCTCTTGATAATACCTCGATTGCATTTAGTAAGACATTGAGTAAGGCCTGTTCTATTTTTTCATGATCAAGGGGGATCTCAGGTAACCCTTTGAAATATTGTTTTTTTATGATTATCCCTTTTTCCTTGATCCTGGCATCCATAATTTCAAGGCAGTTCTCCATCACCTCGCTGATCAATGCAGATTCTAATTTTAATTTTAATGGCCTTGCAAAATCAAGCATTTCATCGAGAATCCTCTCAAGCCGAGAGATTTCGTGGACAATAATTTCCATCCGTCTCTTATCATTACCATTAAATTCATTATTTTTCAGGATGATCTGACTATTCATCTTGACTGAGGAGAGGGGATTCCTGATCTCATGGGCCAGAGAAGTGGTCAGCTTACCAATATGAGCAAGACGCTCAGATTCTCTGATGCGCTTTTCTGTTTCTATCCTCTCCGTGATATCCCTGCAGATCCCCGCTACCGCATATTCCCCCTGATAAACGATCCGCTTCACCTTATTTTCTGTTGGGAAAATACTCCCGTTCTTATGGCGTCGAAAGTAAATGTAGAGGTCTTTGGTATCCTCTCCTGCTATTCTCTTCTCATAGAACTTACGAACCTTGGTGAGTGATCGTGGGGCAACAAGATCCTCGTAAGGTTTATTAATCATTTCCTCATAAGAATAGCCATGGAGGTCACAATAGGCTTGGTTTGCAAAGACAATACGTCCATTCTGATTAACAAAATAGCCATCATTGATCTCTTCGACGAGAACCCGGTATTTCGATTCCGATTCAGCAAGTTGCTTGGTTCTCTTCTCCACCTCCCCTTCAAGGTTTTGGGCATAATCCCTTAAATGCTTTTCATGCATCGATTGGAAATAGTTGCTAAATTTTGTAATCGTATAAAAAAGGGTGTAATTCACCCGTTTTAAAGCCTCCTGGAGCTCTTGATGATCTAACTCCTTTGGAAGAATAGGAAGGAGCACTGTTCTGTAAAGCTCGTAAGCATTCTGAACTTCTGAAAGAGAAAAACCTCCCTCAAGGCGTAATTGGGTGATCCATTGGATATGATTATTGATCTTTGAATAATCATTTTGAATTAGGACTGCATAATTGGCCTCATTGGCTTTCGATACAGTCTTGAAGAGTTCATCAATCGGTCGATTGCAGTAGCGTTCACTTACTTCTGTATGGAGCCGATGGATCCATTCATCCACAATGGATTGATGATATTTTTTCAGGATCTCTAAGAGGTTCATTACAATGAATGCGCAACTACTTCCAGTAGCGGTCGTTGAAGAGACGTTCCTCTACATTTACTTTATAAAAATCCTGAAGAGGTCTAAAGACCTCTTTATCCTTTCCATAGACCTCTTTTAGGGCATTTCTTACCACTTCTATTCCCTTTGGAGTCATCTTCCCAAGGGGAGGACGACAAGGTCCTGAGGGAAGGCTAAGACCTCGCATCATCGTCTTGATGGCTAAAGGATTTCTAAATTTACATGGGACCTCAAATCCTTCATAGGATTCAATCGTATTGACCGTCACCACCTTGAAAAGGGGATCCAAAATCTCTCTTAATTGATTGGCCTTCTCCATGTTTCCACTTTGGATTGCTTTGATCATCTCCCGGATAGGCCCAGGAACAATATTCGACATGACTGAAACGACTCCAGAAGCTCGAATATCATTTCGGGTCATCATATCAAAAGTCTTATCATCATCCCCTGAGAGAATATCAAAATCCTCCCCGCACAAAGTCCTTGTCTTGGCCATCCGCTCAAGATCTCCTGTAGCTTCTTTAACAGAGCGGACATTCTTAAATTTACGATGAAGAATGGCCAAATCCTCAACTTCTAATTTTGTTCCTGTTCGACCAGGGATAATATAAGGCACTACAAAGGTCTTTCGGAATGCCTTCGCAATCACCTCATAATATTGTGTTCTTAACTCAAGGGAGGATGGCCCATTATAATAGCAATCAACCAATAAAACCCCATCCGCTCCAACTTCAACCGCATGCTTGGTTCCTCGATAAGCTTCTTGAGTAGAATTTGAACCTGTCCCTGCCATCGCAAATACCTTGCCTTTTGCCAACTTCACCACTCTGGTGATCACTCGGTCATGCTCTCTCCAGTTCAAGGTGGGTGATTCTCCGGTCGTCCCTGTAGGAACAAGGTTTGCTCCATTTTCTATCTGGAACTGAATATTTTTCTCTAAACCTTTAAAATCGATCTCCCCTTTTCGATCAAAAGGGGTCACCATCGCTGTCCAGCATCCATCAAACCTCTCAAGTCTCATTCTTCCCCCTCCTTTTCCTCTCTCTTTCTTCATTACAAAGCAGATTGACCCTCCTAAGGTAATCTCCATCCATAGAAATTAGATGGGTTCATTCTCTTTGGCTTTGCCTCCTATATTAGTTTTAAAAAAATAAAATTTCAATAAAATTTCACTCAAGACCGATCCTCCTCCCATAAGACTTTTTTAACATGAAGAATTTCTAAAAGATTGATCTTTGGATTTAAACCAATTCCTGTTCGCTAAGACCACAGAGGTCTCTCTCTGCCGTTTTGGAATATTCCAATATTTTTGAAGTAGGTCATCCTTTTCGGTCTCACTTAAAAGCTTATATCCATTCTTTTGGTAAAATTTGATGGCCCAGGCTGCATCTGCCCAAGTCCCAATAAGGATTGGTTTTTTAGCCATTGCTTCCAAATGTCTTAATAAATGAGTTCCTATCCCATGGTTTCGATAAATGGTCTTGATATAAGCATGACGAATAAGACAGACCTCTCCTTTATCCTGAATTCCCATCACTCCTATGAGAACCCCTCTCTCTTCGATTCCCCAGAACTGTACTCCGCTCTCAATTTCACACCTTAGTTGACGATGGGTCATATAAGGCTCATGCCATCGATCAACAGGAATCACCCCTTTATATGCATTGGCAGAATCATTGATAATTTCATAGATGGATTCGAAGTCCAAATCTGTACATTTACGGATCTTCATCTCTTCCTAAAGGTTTAAAACAATGAATCGTCTTAATCTTCAATAGTTAGGATTATATGGAGATCCATAATGACTGTCAAGCTTTCAAAGAGAGGGCTCTGAAAAACTTCCAAGAATGAATGGAGAGGTGTCATTCCAAAACTTTTGAATGCAGGCGTTCAATTTATGGGTAACCGTCGCCATTGCTAAAATAGTGTCATTTCATTATGTTTCGAAATTTGTGCTTTAATATTAAAGGTATCTGCTCAAAAGTTTTTCCATCACACCTCTCCATTCTATATGGCTTAAGATACTTTTTCAGAGATCTCAAAGAGCAAGCCCTAAAAAAGTCATTGAAAGACTGGGGAGGTAGGGTTCCAAATCCTTCGAATGCTTTTTCATCTCACCTCCCAGGTTAAGAGGTCTTCTTAACTATTTTTAGAGGTCTTTAAGATGATCAATTGAAGTTTTTTACCATTTGAATTAATATTACAGTATTAGATTTTATAGGAGAGACAGGATGCCTGAATACACAGATCAACATGCTAAAGCTGGAATCCACGCACCCCTCCCAAAGCTTGACTGTTTTAAGAATCAATTTAAAAGCTATGAGATCACCATTTCTATCCCGGAATATACTTCTATCTGCCCAAGATCAGGGTTACCTGATTTTGGGACCATCACAATCCGTTATATCCCTAATCAATGGTGTGTAGAATTGAAATCTTTGAAGTTCTACATTCTTGGTTATAGAAACCTCGGGATCTTTTATGAAAATGCAGTGAACCGAATTCTCAGGGATTTTGTCAAAGCTACAAAACCCATTCAGGCAACGGTCACAGGAGAGTTTAATGTTCGAGGAGGAATAAAGAGCGTGATTGAAGCCTCCTACCCTCCAAAAAAACGAAGAAGGAAGTAGAAGATAAGGATGAATAAAAGGGTTCTTTTCGTTTGTACAGGAAACTCGGTGAGGAGTCAGATGGCTGAGGGATTGTTAAGAACCCTTGGATCTGGAAGATGGGATGTCCAGAGCGCAGGAGTAATTCAATCCTTTGTCCATCCGCTGGCCATCCAAGTGATGAGGGAGATTGGGATTGATATTTCTCAACAGACCTCTAAATCCATAGATCAGTTCCTTAACCAAGAATTTGATTATATCATCACCCTTTGCGATGATGCAGCGAAATCTTGTCCTATCTTTGGGGGGAAGGGTAAACATCTGCATTGGCCTTTTGAAGACCCTGCTGGGGCAATTGGGACTATTGATAATAGATTAGCTATCTTCCGTAGGGTCAGGGATGGGATTAAAAAGAAGATTGAAGAATTCTTGAAATCAGAGTCCTCCGAACCGCTGGACCCGATCACCTCGTTTAAATTCTAAGCCTTGTTTCTCTTAAAACCCCGCTTTTCTTTGTTTTTCATTGTTCCCAATATTCTATTTTCATAAAAAATTATCTCAGAAGTCGATCTTTGGCTTCTCCTCTCTCAGGGGCTTGAGATGACAGGTCTCGTTCATCAGGGAGAGGATGTATTTCCCCTCTTGATATTGAATGAGATTGATTGCAGTAGTATCTTGGGCAATCTGCCAAAAATGGGAATTATCCAAACCAAGGATAGCACAAATCAGAACTTTGCAGATGACCCGATGAGAGACAAGAACGATGGTCTTTCCAGGATTCTCTTGGATGACCTCCTCCATTCCTGCCAAAGACCTTTCCCTTACCTCATCCAACGTTTCACCCTCTGGAAGCCTCACCCGGTGGGGTTCTTCTCTCCATTTCCGATAAATTTCTTTATCATTTTCCTGAATATCTCGATGGGATTTTCCCTCCCACCTTCCAAAATCCATATCGATTATTCCTTGAAGAGCTTGAACGGTTAGACCCTGGATCTGCGCAATCTTCTGAGCAGTCTCCCAGGCTCTGGAAAGAGGGCTTGAGTAGATTCTGTGGATCTTCTTATCCCTAAAAAACTCTCCTGTCAACTCAGCTTGTTTTAGACCTGTCTCATCAAGGGGGATATCGGTTCTTCCTCGAAAGATCTCTTCTTTATTCCACGCCGTTTGACCGTGGCGCACTAAGTAAATATAAGTTTTCACTGTTTTGAAAGAGTATCAAGTTTATTTCAACAAATTTTCTATACCATTTTCTAAAGTCAAAAATCAATCCCTCTATCATCCCTCCCCGAGGGATGCTGGAATAGGTTTCTATTGTGAAAATGGCCTAATAAATCTTATCAAGTGAATTTTTTCCTCTCCTCCTGTTGGAGGTTTGATGAAATCCATAGATGGGTGAGGCATTCCGTGCCTTAA
>JBBIRT010000057.1:0-14409 GCA_037441725.1 Deltaproteobacteria bacterium
AGAGAAGTTGAGGGGTTAGAGAAATCTCCGGGACAAGAACAATGGCCTCTCGTCCTTGACGAAGCACCTCTTCAATGGCCCGGAGATAAATCTCTGTTTTTCCACTTCCAGTGACTCCAAAAAGGAGAAAAGGGGAATATTGTTTTGAACGGATTCCTTGAATAATCTCATCCAGAACGATTTTTTGATGAGGAGTCAGTTCGGGCTTAGGGTAAGGTTTGAGGCCCGATATCCAATTTAACATCTCCTCTTGTTTTTTCGAAAAAATACGGCTTGGCTCACCCCCCTGACACTTAACCCATCCCTCCCCTCTGGGTTTAATCTCTTTCCCTCTTATTTCAGATTCAATCGTAAGAAGTCCTTTTTTCCTTAGGGAAAAGAGGTGGGTCCTTGATAACTTACCAGGAAAGAGTTTTAATATCTTTTTAAGAGAAATCTTCCCATTCCTTTCAATTTCTTTAAGCACCTCTTCTTGAACCGAATCCAAACGACCTTTAGCCATCATCTCCTTCCCATCTGGAGTGAGACTCAGGATCAATTCACTCTTCAAATGGAGGCCTGGGGGAAGGCCATTCTTAATCACTTCCCCTAAGGGATAGAGGTAGTAACCCGAAATCCAGCGGTAGAAACGGAGCATAGCCGGGTTGATTAAAGGGATCTCATCGAGTACATCTTCAACCTCCCGTAATTTTTCCTCAACACCTTTAGGGACTTGGCTCAATAAATCGACTGAAAATCCTGTCACTCTCCTTGTCCTGAAAGGGACAAGGACCCTCATTCCTATTTGAAGGAAATCTCTCATCTTTTCAGGAATGTGATAGTAAAAGGTCTTATTGACAGGTAGGGCAATAGCTACTTCAACAACCCTTCTCATCATTCCCAAATTATCCCCTTTTAAATCTGTTTGTCAAATCTCATAGGGTATTGGATCCAAGAAATATTCCTTTTCACCTCTTAAGCGAAGGAAGGGAAGATTTCCTTCTTTAATAGAGAAGGATACATAAACAGCCACACCAATAAGGAGAAGAGAAAAATGATTGAAATGAATAACAAAATAGAAATAAAAGGTGAAAGGTGATTATGGAAAGGATCGAATGGCTGATCCTTCAAAGGTTTTTCCTCAGGGACATAATAGAAATATCGCTGTGGGGTCTTTGACCTGTCCTGAATATTCTTTGATTGCTTTGTTTAATAGGTCTTTCAAATTATTTCCTCTTTCGATTCTCCTTCTCTCGATCACCTGTCCAAGATAGACCATCGAATGAGTGATCTCATCTTTTACATAGACCTTAAACTCAGCTGTCTTCCTTTCAGCATATAGGAATTCCATCCCTAAGTTTTGAAGTAATGGAGTGAAGGGGACCCTTCTTTCATCCTCGGAATAAACCTCTTCTAACCTCTTTAACTTCTCTAATTGGCAACCATGACCAACAATTTCTGAAGCGCAGAAGGTATACTCTTTATAATGTAAGTGAAAACGACATAAGGTCCCTCCAACCAAGCAGCTTGAAATCTTCTGCTTTGTGACCAATTTAAGGAGTTCGGTTTTCCCCATTTTTCGCAATTCAACTCTGATTTTAAGGGGATCCATCGGAAACTCTCCTTAAGGCTACAAATTTATCCAAACTACAGAGAATACCAAGGGCTTTGTCCGTGGGGTACTATAATGGTACTCATTATCTCAAAATAAGAAAAAAATGGGAATAGGGTATTTCCCTTATTTTTTTCATTTTAACTTTAGGATCCCAAATCTTTATAAAACCAAATGCCTTCCAACTGATGAATCTCTCACTCTTTTTTGAAATTCAATCTTCATTTAAAATCTTTTCGTTTTCAAAATACATACTTTCCCCCATTTCCACCCATTCATTTAAAAGAATTCTTAAATGAAAAGAGTAAGAACTTCTTATGCTCTGGAGGGTTAGGATTGGTTGGATGAAATGATCCCCTTTATAAAATTTTCAGAGATATTCACCCCTGATTCTAATATAGTTCCCTGCTTCAGAGATGCATTCCCTATGGGTTAAACTTCTTATTGACACTTGATTTGAGGATAGCTATAAAAAGAGAGATGAAAAGAATTCTGGCTGGGGATATTGGTGGGACGAAGACGCAATTGGGCTTTTTTGAGTCCTTTGAAGGCCGCCTCCGCTGCGTTTTTGAAAAAACCTATTCGAGCAAGGATTTTCAAGGCCTTGAGGGCGTCCTCATCGATTTTATGAAGGGTCTGACTGGAATTGATTCAGCCTGTTTTGGGGTGGCAGCCCCAGTGATTGGGAAGAGGATCAAGCTGACTAACCTTCCCTGGACCATTGACATCCAGAAGCTTAAGAAAGAATTTTCCCTACCAAAATTAGAAATCATCAATGACCTGGTGGCTAATGCCTATGGAACCATCTATTTGAAAAAGAAAGACCTCAAGACCTTAAACCCTGGAAAAAGAATGGTAGGAAATGCTGCATTGCTATCAGCCGGAACAGGATTAGGCGAAGCCATTCTGTTTTGGAATGGAAAGGGCTATGTCCCCTCTCCCTCAGAGGGAGGCCATGTTGATTTCGGACCAAGAAACGAATTGGAGATTGAGCTACTCCAATATCTAATCGAACAATTCGGTCATGTCAGTTATGAAAGGATTCTCTCTGGCTCAGGTCTTTTTCATATTTATCAATTCCTGAGGGATGAGAAAAAAGTCTCCCCAGAACCCCCATGGCTCTCAGAAAGATTGAGAGAAAAAGATCCTCCTGTAGTGATCTCCGAGGAGGCACGAATAAAGAGGAATAAACTCTGTCAACTCGCACTTGAAATCTTCGTCTCGATTTATGGCGCAGCTGCTGGCAATCTTGCCCTTCATTCCATGGCAGTGGGTGGAGTTTATTTAGGAGGAGGAATTGCCCCTAAGATCTTATGGAAATTGGAGGAGGGAACCTTTATGAAGGCCTTTAAGGATAAAGGACGATACAGTGATTTTGTTGCCAGGATTCCTGTAAAGGTGATCATGAATGAGAGGACAGCCCTCCTTGGAGCAGCTTGGTGGGCCAGGAATGTTTTAATAAAGGATGTTTAAATCCTCTATTCAAGAGAGGGAAGAAGATGGATGGTAAAGAGGGGTGGAAGAGATATAGGGATGAGCTGACCTACTATCCAGATCTGGGTTTGAGGTTGGATCTCAGTCGAATGGGAATCGGGATTCGTTTCTACCATCAAATGGAACAAAAGATACAGAAAGCCTTTCAGGATATGGAAGCCCTTGAATCAGGAACCATTGCAAATCCAGATGAACAGAGGATGGTTGGACATTACTGGTTGCGGGCTCCTCAACTGGCCCCGAGCAAAGAAATTTCTCGGGAGATTTCAAAAAACATTCAAAGGATAAAAGATTTCTCAAAAGAGGTCCACACAGGGAAAGTCCACCCCCAAAGGGGTAAACGTTTCTCCAAAATGTTAATCATAGGCATTGGGGGATCTGTCCTCGGCCCTCAGCTTCTCTCCCATTCCCTAAAAACTCCTAAAGACCTGATGCGTCCCTATTTTTTTGACAATACCGATCCAGATGGATTTGATCTTGTATTAAGTGAGATTAAGGAAGACCTTACAGAAACGCTCACGGTGGTTATCTCCAAAAGTGGAAAGACCCAAGAAACTCAAAATGGAATGCTTGAAGCCAAAGAAGCCTATCAAAGGAGAGGGCTTGATTTTGAAAAGCATGCCATCGCAATCACCCAAGCCAATAGCCTTCTTGATCACCTTGCCAGGAGTGAGGGCTGGATAAGGAGGTTTCCCATTTGGGAATGGGTGGGGGGAAGGACTTCCGTGACCTCTTCTGCAGGGCTTCTACCGGCTGCCCTCCAAGGAATCGATATTGACACATTCTTGGAGGGGGCCCGTTTATGCGATGAAATTACCCGGACGAAGGATTGGCGAACCAATCCAGCAGCTCTCTTAGCACTGGCGTGGTATCATGCGACCAAAGGTCATGGTAAAAAGGATATGATTATTTTACCCTATAAGGATCGGCTTCAACTCTTCCCAAAATATCTTCAACAGCTCATCATGGAATCTCTCGGTAAAGAGAGAGATCTTCTTGGCAAAATAGTCCACCAAGGAATTTCGGTCTACGGGAATAAAGGTTCGACAGACCAACATGCCTATGTTCAGCAATTGCGTGAGGGAATAAACAATTTCTTTGTCACCTTTATTGAGGTCCTCAAGGATCGTGAAGGAAGATCGGTCAGGGTCAACGGAAGTGCCACCAGTGGAGATTATC
Organism: Deltaproteobacteria bacterium; assembly: GCA_037441725.1. Taxonomy (GTDB): domain Bacteria; phylum Desulfobacterota; class BSN033; order BSN033; family UBA1163; genus JBBIRT01. The sequence goes on from JBBIRT010000057.1 coordinate 4,265, forward strand.
TCAATGCCTTTCTCCAAGGAACCCGAAATGCTCTCAATGGGACAGGTAGGCAATCCATAACGTTGACGATTGAGAAAATCGATCCTCGTTCTATTGGGACCCTCATCGCCCTATATGAGCGAACGGTCGGTTTTTACGCCTCCCTCATCAATGTCAATGCCTACCATCAACCAGGAGTGGAGGCAGGTAAAAAAGGAGCAGAGCGGGTAATTCAGCTTCAGACCAAAGTGATTGAATTTTTAAAGAAAGAAAGGGGAAGATCTTTTACCGCTGAAGAAATTTCATTGGCCATCGGGGCAGGGGAGGAGGTTGAGATGATCTTTAAATTATTAGAACATGCGACGGCTAATGTGGATCACCCGATTCAAAGGATCCCCACCCAATCTCTCTTTCTTACCCAATATCGGTATCAGAGCTGACCCATAGAATTGTCTTGGACCCCAGGAGGAGCAGATTCGATAATCTTAAAAAACCTTTCTATATTAAATCCCAATTTCTCAGCCAGGGGAAGAAGCGAGGTAGGAAAAGGCTTCGTTTCTCCCTCTCCCCACCAAGCCTTTTCAAGCTCCTCTAACCCTTTTTTCAACCTTTGGCCCAATAGGTTTTGAGCCTCCTCCAGAGAGATTCTCAAATCCCATCTCCTTGCTGAATCGATGAGGGCGAGGATCTCCTCCATCTGTTCGGGTCGATAAGAAAAAACGGATATTTCATCCCCTAAAAGGGTCTCCATCTTCTCCTTAAGGATTTGATTCAAAAGGAGGAGTGATTTCTCTTTTCTCAAAGAATAGTGATGCTCCTTTGCCTCTTGAAGGATTCGGTCAATTTCCCCTCTCTGCTGGGTGGTCTTAAAATCTCGTCCCAATGCTTTGATCTCTTCGAAGAGGCGATGGCTGAGGGTCACCTCTGCGGCGATACGAATCTCATAGGGAATCTCCATCCCCTCTTTAGACAATACCTCCACCCTCTGCTTCGTCTGATCAAAAAGAGTACCATAGATCTGACAATGTTCATCAAATTCTTTCTGAATCAGTTTCTGAAAGATATCCTTCCTCTCTTCTCGTAAGGTATCTCGAATCGTTAAAATTCGATTTCCAAGGAGGGAGGAAAAAATTTTTCCTATTTCCTCTTCACTCTTTTCAAAATTCTCAAATACCCTTTCCTTTAAATGGTCAAAGGATAGCCCTACTTGCTTCTCTGAGACCCAGGTGCGAAAGATCTCATTTGGGGATGGAATCATTCCGAATAGAAATTCATGGGGCTCTGGGATAACCTCAGAGATCACTCGAACCTGTCCTATCCGCCGCAAGTCTCTTCCCTCTCCAACCTTTTCATCATAGATCCTTTCAACGAGGTAGGAAAAAATTCTCTTCCTCTGCTGATCATCCTCCCAGAGGGAGGAGAGGACAAAGTGATTCACCACTTTTTCAGGGGTGACCCATTTCGGTTTCACAAAATGGTGGTAGATTTGATCCCCTCTTCCCATCTCGGGGAGATTGCTTTTGGCTTCGGATAAGAGTTGAAGAAATTTTTTCTCGATCTCTTGTCCTGTTATCTCTTCTCCTAACTGGATAGCCCGGGAGGCGTGTTGAAGAATGAGAATGGTCTCAACCCCGGCTAAATCTGCAAAAAACCACCCACAACTCGTATACATCTTTAAAGCATGGCGCTGCATCTCTAATAGTTTAAGTCCTTTGATCCTTTTTTTGTCATCAAGGCCTTTGAGTCCATATTGATGAAAAAATGTTTTCACCTTTTCTTCCGAACGATTCAAAATCACCTCAATATATCCATTTCTTGCCTTCCAGACATCCTGGAAGATCTCCTCTCCTTCCCTCTCAAAGATTGAACTGAGTTGCTCTCTTAAAAAATCGAGGGCTTCTCTTAGAGGTTTTCTCCATTGTTGATTCCATCCGGGTCTTCCTCCTGTACTACATCCGCAGTCTTCTCTCCATCTTGCCACCCCATGACTACAGCTCCAGGAAGATCCCTCTCCCTTTGGCCCTTCGTCGATTTCAACTTCATAAATAGGAGGGAACCGTTTAAGGAAGGTCCCGTAGTTAATGATTTCGAGGCCAACCGAATGGAATCCCTTCTCGATGGCATAGGCCAAAGCCATCTCCCCAAATTTCTTATGGTGACCGTAGGTCTCCCCATCGGTGGCAATGTGAATGATTTGGGGCCTCCCCTTGGACTCCTGATAAAACTGAGTGAATCGGTGGCAGAAGGCATCTCCATCTCTTAAGAGATCTGCAAAGGCAATCTCCTTGGCCATGACCCCATTATAGAAAAATATATCAATGAACTGCTCCCAGATCTTTTTCCCAGACACGTCTTTCACAAACCACCGATAGGGTTGAGTGGTATCAATTCGTCCGTGAGAAACATCGGTCCATCTCCTCCCCCCTAAAGGCCTCACCCTCTGGGCCTGGAATGGACTCAAGATGAGATAACGCATTCCATTTTTTATCAATACCTTGAGGGTCTCAGTATTCACGGCTGTTTCGGGCAGCCAGATAGCCTCTGGTTTTCGTTGAAACCTTTTCTCGAAGTCAGCAATCCCCCACCAGATCTCTGTCTCTTTATCCCTCTCATTGGCTAAAGGCAAGATGATGTGATGATAAACCTGCGCAATGGCATTTCCGTGACCAAATCGTTTCATGCTTTCTTGATCCCCTTCCAGAATTTTATGATAGACCGAAGGGAATCTCTTCTCCAACCAGGTGAGGAGGGTAGGGCCAAAATTGAAATTGATAAAGGAATAATTATTAATGATTTCTAAAATCCTTCCTTTTTCATCCAGAACCCGGGCATAACCATTGGGCCGATAACATTCTAAAGTGATCCGTTCATTCCAGTCATGAAAAGGATGGGCACTTTCCTCTTCCTCAACGAACTCAAGCCAAGGGTTCTCCCTGGGTGGCTGATAAAAATGGCCATGGATCACGATATAGGCATCTTTCAACCTTCGGATATTCACCATCCTTCAACTCTCCCCTAATCCCTTCTTTTTAAAATTAAAACCCCTTTAACTCGAGAGGCCTTAGGGATATTCCTCAAGCGATTTTAAAGATCCTATAAAATTATTTTTCTCCCTCCTTGAAGCTCATGGTATGATTATAGGATGGATTCCTTTTGGATGGGTCGGTGGATTGGACAATCATAATGGTTTGGGATTTCCCATCCCTTGGTTCCTTTTAAAATTCAATAAACCACCTGCAAGCAGGATTTCTCGTTCCCTAAGGCTTAATCCATGAGAAACTTCAAAGATCCTTTTTTGGGTGAGGTTTTCGATTTTGACAAAATTCCCTTCTTGAATTCCTCTCCTGAGATCAATAATCTTAAGATGGTCTCCCTGTTGGATGGTCATATAATCCTCTGGATCTCTAAATATCAAAGGAAGAATCCCAAAATTGATCAGATTGGAACGATGGATCCGGGCATAGGACTTGGCTAAGACCGCTTTAACCCCAAGGTACATCGGAGCCAATGCTGCATGCTCACGACTCGATCCCTGTCCATAGTTCTCTCCAGCCACCACAAATCCACCCTTTGATTGCTTTATTCTATCAACAAAACTTGGATCAATCCTTTCAAAAAGGAACTCAGAGATAGCAGGGATGTTGGATCTGAGAGGAAGGATTTTCGCTCCTGCAGGAAGGATATCATCGGTAGTCATATTGTCCTTGACTTTCAGAACCACAGGACATTCTAAAACATCCTCTAAAGGACCACGGAGGGGTAAAGGTTTGATATTTGGACCCCTTTCAATCACGATCTTCTCTGGTTCTGGGGAAGGAGGAAGGATAAGACTATCATCAATGATAAATTTTTTAGGCATGGGGATATAGGGAGGTCTGGTTCCCAATCTCCTGGGATCAGTAATCTCTCCTTTCAAGGCACACGCTGCAGCGACATAGGGACTAGCTAAGTAAACCTGGTCTTGAATCGTTCCACTTCGTCCTGGAAAGTTGCGGTTGAATGTCCGAACTGAAACAGCACCCCAGGGGGGAGCTTGACCCATTCCAATGCAAGGACCACAGGCGGATTCTAAGATTCGGGCCCCTGCCCGGATAAGCTCTGTTAAAGCCCCATCCCGGGCAATCATTTCAAAAACCTGTCTTGATCCAGGAGAGAGGGTGAGGCTGACCTCAGGGTGAACCTTTTTCCCTTTTAAGATCTTGGCTACACTCATCAAGTCGAGGTAGGATGAATTGTTACAGCTTCCAATGCATACCTGTTTCACCTTAATTCCGGTTACCTCCTTGATGGAACAGACCCTGTCTGGGCTGGAGGGTTGAGCAATGAGAGGTTCTAATTCTTGGAGGTTGATTTCAATCACCTGATCATATTCAGCATCCTGATCAGCTTCAAGAGGGGCCCAATCCTTTTTTCTCCCCTGGGCCTTTAAGAATTCAAGGGTCCTTTCATCGCTCGGAAAAATGCTCGTGGTCGCCCCCAACTCCGCCCCTAAGTTGGCAATGGTAGCCCTTTCAGGGATAGAAAGGGTTTTAAGCCCTGGGCCTCCAAATTCAAAGACTTTCCCCACCCCTCCCTTCACCGTCAACCTTCTCAGAAGTTCTAATATGATATCCTTTGAGGTCACCCATGGGGGAAGCCTTTTTTTCAACTTCACCAAGACAACCCTCGGCATCTTGAGGTAATAAGGTTCACCGGCCAGGGTCAGTGCCACATCCAACCCCCCTACACCAATTGCAATCATCCCCATCGCACCTGCATTTGGAGTATGACTGTCAGAGCCAAGGAGGGTTGCCCCTGGCTTCGCAAACCTTTCCAAATGGATTTGATGGCAGATGCCATTGCCAGGTTTAGAAAAGAAGATTCCATATTTTGCTGCAAAGGACTGGAGAAATCGATGGTCATCAGCATTTTCAAACCCCGTTTGGAGCATATTATGGTCGACATAACTGATTGAAAATTTGGTCTTGACTTTCGGAATTCCTAAGGCTTCAAACTGCAAGTATGCCATCGTGCCCGTGGCATCCTGGGTAAGGGTCTGATCAATGGTAATGGCAATCTCCTCCCCAGGCATTAACCTCCCACTCACTAAATGGGACTCCAAGACCTTCTGTACAATGTTTTTACCCATGGATAACCTTTCTATGAATTGATGTTTGAAATGATAATGGATGTCTCTACGGTTTGTCAATGAAGCGAAGTTTCCGATCAATTGATCCTGATCCGCTCAACGAGAAGGCCGAAACCACAAAAATAGAAACAAGGCAATTCCTACGACAATCATAAAACTGCAAAGGATCTGACCCATGGTAAATGGAGGGAGGACCAATCCAAGTTGGGGATCGGGTTCTCTAAAAAATTCAATAAAAAATCGAAATACTCCATAACCGATGAGGAATAGGGCCAATAATCCTCCCTCGGGAAGCCTCCTGCTATCTTTTAAAAACCAGAGGATAAGAAAGAGGAGTCCCCCTTCCAAAGCGCTCTCATAGAGTTGAGAAGGATGTCGAGGCAGTGGTCCTCCTTTGGGAAAGATCAAACCCCACGAAACCTCTGTGATCCGACCAAAGAGTTCACCATTAATAAAATTTCCAATTCTCCCTAACCCCAATCCAATAGGGGCAGTGACAATAAAGAGATCAGCAATCTTCCAAAAAGATTTTTGATTCCTCCAGGAGAAAAGAACCCCCACGAAGAGCACCCCGATCAACCCTCCATGAAAGGACATCCCTCCGTGCCAGATAGCCAAGATTTCAAGAGGATCAGAAAGATACATCTGGAGATCATAAAAGAACACATACCCTAAACGAGCTCCGATGATCAACCCAAGGACGAGGTAAAAGAAGAGGTTTTCAACCTCCACCCGAGTGATTCCAAAATCCTTTTTTCTCATCTGATAACGGACGAGCAGGTAGGAGGCCAAAAAACCAAAGATATACATCAACCCATACCAACTCACTCGGATGGGACCAAGATCAATCAGGATCGGATCAATCTCCACCTTCATTGGAATCTCCTTTTTATCATTCTATTCAATTTCAGACAAGGATTCAACCCATTGCCCTCATAGCATCTTCCCCCTTTAGGAGGGATAAGGATAAATCTTAAAATATTTGACCCATCAAACCAATCTTCTTTATAATACGAGTATGGATGAACCACCAAAAAAGCAGCAAATCCTTCAGGATCTTAAGAAATTTGTCCTCTCAAAGACCTCTATCGTCTACATTGTCACAGACGAAGAGGATCGAGTGGAAGGGCTACTGAAAGAACTTAGTACCTCATTCCAACCTCGGCCAAAAATTTTCATCTGGAACCCTTTCCAAGGAATGGTGAGCGATAATGAAAAAATCGAAGACTCAAAAAATCCGATTGAGGCCCTCGACAAGATTATTCATCGCTCAGAACAAGCCTTTTATCTCTTTGAAGGGCTCCACCCTTTTCTGAAAGAAAATCTTCTCCTTTCAAGGAAGTTAAAAGATCTTCACCGCTCCTTTCGAAACCGATACACTACCCTTTTCATCATTGCCCCCACCTTAATAGTCCCAGAGGATCTTAAGCGAGAGATGGTGGTTTACGAGCTTCCCATGCCCGATGCCATTGAGGTGGAACGAACTCTGATGAACGTTCTCTCCGCCAGCCCTCAGGCGCCTAAGTTCATGGAATCTTTGACGCCAGAGATCAAGGATCGATTGGTGAAATCGGCGATGGGGCTTTCTCTTGACCAAGTGGCTCGAGCCTTTCGGTGTGCCTTAATTGGAAAAACAACGATGGATGATTCACTGATCGAAGCCATGATTGAGGAAAAAGGACAGCTCATTAAAAAATCAGGGATCCTGAATTTGATCTCCCACCGTCCAGCTCTTGATGAAATCGGAGGGTTGGAGAATTTAAAGGACTGGTTGAGGAAAAGAGCCAAAATTTTAACGACCGAAGGCAGGGCCTTCGGACTCCAAATCCCCAAAGGGGTTTTGATCACTGGTCTCTCAGGGTGTGGAAAAAGCCTCTGTGCAAAGGCCTTTGCCTCTTTCTGGGGAATTCCCCTCCTCCATCTCGATATGGCCAGGCTCTACGATGGGACGATTGGAGAACCTGAAGAAGCCTTGCAGGTGGCCCTTCGAACAGCAGAGTCTGTGGCTCCCTGTGTGCTTTGGATAGATGAGATTGAAGCAGGCATCAGCATTCAAAGCCAAAAGGCAGGGGGAGGAACTCAATCTCGAGTCTTCGCCTCTTTTTTAACCTGGATGCAAGAAAAAACTGCTTTTGTCTTTATTGCCGCCACAGCCAATGTCATTGAACTCCTTCCCCCTGAAGTATTGAGGAAAGGACGATTTGATCAGATCTTTTTTGTCACCCTTCCCAATGCACAGGAGAGGAAATCCATTTTTTCCATTCATCTGAAGAAAAACGGGGCAGATCTTTCACAAATCAATTTGGATATGTTAGTGAAAGTGACCGAAGGGTTCAACGGGGCAGAGATTGAACAAGCTGTCAATGGGGCCATGATCGAAGCCTTTCATTCCGGCCGCCCGATCAACGAACAGGACCTCGTTATCTCTGCTGGCAATATTGTCCCCCTCTCCACCACCATGAGGGAAGAGATTGGGAGGATGGAACGTTGGGCTTACAATCGAGCCATTCCAGCCTCTAAATAAGATTCAATAATCCTCCTCATCATAATCCTCAGCATAATCCTCCTCCTCAAACTCCTCTTCCTCCTCCTCCTCTTCCAAGTCCTTCTCTCTTTTCTTTCGACGTATCCTTAAATCGATCTTCTCCAAACTGTCGTCTCCAAGGTCGTCGATCACCTCGTTGAAAAAGAGTGCCAAAGAGATGATATATTCCTCAGGTAATTCTCGAAACCATTCAATGATTCTCTCTGCCAATTCCATTTTCTCGCTGGTCGACACATTCTCAATGAGATCGATAGCCTTTCGGTAATGTTTATTGAACGCTCGGATCATAAAAAGATTTTCGCCTCCTATTTCATATTTTTAATTCTATTATACTTTCCTTCTTCCCTGTACACAACCAAAAACTTCATCCTAAGGGTAATGCCTTACCCATTCAAGGCATTAGGGAGGGATATTGGAGAAAATTTCGTAGTTAAAACCTCCGCTTGTCCCAGGACTTCAGACCTAAATGAAACGATTTACTTACCCTTCACAAGGGGGGGGAGAGACTGAAAAGCTTTTTAGAGCAATCGCCTTTGATCGATTGAATCAACCGTGAGATCAGTTCAATCATCACCTGTTTAGTGAAAGTTTAGGGGCCATGGCCGAGATCTTCAACGTATCGCATTCTAAGGACTCTATGCCTCCCCTGGGAAATAGGTCGATAAGACTCGACTGCGAGGTGAATCGTTCAATTTAGGTGCAGAATTCCTGATGCACTGGAAGGCGAGGATGGGTTGAATGAAAAGATCCGCTTTATAAGATTTCCGGAGATATTCCTGCCTGACTCTAATCGGGTCCCCCACTTTAGTGATGCATTACCCCTAAGGTAATCCCTCTCCATCCCTATTTACCCCTATCGGAATCGAGTAATCTTCACCCCAATGAAAGGCATTTTGGAAAGGTACTCCCTTAATAAAATCTTTTTTACTTCTCCCCCCTTTCCCTTCACCCCACTGGCATGAATGAGATAGATTTCTTCTGATTTACCATTTTCCTTATCTCCCTCTACCTTGACAATTCCAATATGTCCGACCATCTCCCCCTTCTTCCTGTCTTCTGGTTTTTTAATAAAAAAGAGGAGGTCCCCACTCCTCAATCTCTTCATTCCCTTCAGAAGGGATTGAGAGGAAAGCACATCGACAGCCCCCCTTCCCCTGGAGTCTCTGATTTTCATGATCTCTCCGATTGCAGAAGTGATCTCCTCCCCCCACTTCCCACTTTCAATCATCTCTTCACCATATTCGAAACGGTCCTCATAATTGATCACCCGACCCTCTTTTAGAACTCCCTTGGAGCGAAATCTCTTTTCCAAGGCAATCTTCAAGGCCTCCTCAGGGGTGTGACTTAAAGCCAGCTCGACCACCCTAAAGGTCAAATACATACAATCGACTCGATCATCGGCCACAAGGGTTGACCTGGCAACATATTCGCCTATCGGGTTATCATCATAAGGAACTCCAACAAATGTTTCTGCCCAAAAGGCAATTCTTTCTCCCACAGGTTTCCCTTTTAATAAAGTCTGTATCTTTTGAATCTCATCCTCATCGAGGGCAAGACCTGTCTGGATTGTTATAAAAAAGAGAAAAGGAATGAGAATGGTTTTTATCAATTTCAACTTCTTATCCGGCTCCTCCATTTTTAATAAAATGAGTTTACCCTTTTATCCCTTGCTCTTCAAGAGAGGAAATGGTTAAAATATCTTATCAACCTCATCCATTAAATTAACCCATCACCTAACAAGGATGGAAGGAAATAAATAGGGCGATACTCCTTTTGGATGGCGATAATTCTGATACTCTAATGATGGAGTGTATTAAATTGGAGTTGACATAAGGGGTTTACTTTGATATAAAAGGTCGAAAAATGAATGGGGATTGATTCTTTAAAGAAATGAAATTTATTGGGAGGGAGGAAAAGGTCTCAATAGATAGGATTTGAGAATCTATAACACTTTCAAATCTTACTGATATTTCAATAAGATAAAAAAGGAGGTAAAAGGAGATGGCAAAAGATCTTGTAAGTGCATTGGCTGATTTAAAAGAGAAAGAGGCATTGGAAATTGTCCAGGAGAGGTTGGGGAGTGGGGATGATCCCCTCAATATTCTCAATGATGCCAGAAAAGGAGTTGAAATAGTGGGTCAGCGCTTTTCGAGTTCTGAATATTTCATCCCTGATCTGGTTTATTCGGGCGAGATCCTGAAGGCAATCACCGATTTGGTCAAGCCCAAGATTTCCAAGGTGGCAGAAACAAAACGTTTGGGTAAGGTAATCATTGGGACAGTGGCTGGCGATATTCACGATATAGGCAAAGATATTGTTGTTTTCATGCTCGATGTGAACGGTTTTGATGTTTTCGATCTCGGAATTGATGTCCCTGTCCAGAAATTTGTAGATAAGATTAAGGAGACAGGAAGTCCGGTGGTCGGACTGAGTGGATTTTTAACTTTGGCTTTCCAGTCCATGAAGGATACTGTAGATGCGATCAAAAATGCT
>JBBIRT010000057.1:14419-16168 GCA_037441725.1 Deltaproteobacteria bacterium
GAGTGATAAAGTGAAGATTATGATTGGAGGGGGGCAGATTGATGAGCAGGTAAAAAATTTTACAGGGGCGGATGCCTATGGCAAAGATGCTATGGAGGCAGTCAAACTGGCAAAAGGCTGGATAGGAGGTTAGAGCTATGGAAAAGAAATGGGAAGAGATGACACCAAAGGAGAAAAGGGATGCCCGATTTGCGGAGTGGGCCTCGCCAAAACTTCCTGATGGGAGTGATCTTCCGTTTGAGAGCCCGGAAGCCAAAGCGGAATATAAGGCAAGGGTCCAACGTTATAAGGATGTCATTGAACTAAAAAAACCTGATAGAGTTCCCATCTTGTTGATGGCTACTTTCATGCCATCGTATCTGGCTGGTGCTTTGCCTTATGAAGTGATGTATGACACAGAGAAGCAAAAGACCTCCTTTATGAAATTTATGGTGGAATATAAGCCTGACTATTTTATCACCCCTGCCTTTGCAGGGAATGGGAGAATCTTTGAGATTCTTGATTATAAGCTCTTAAGATGGCCAGGACACGGAATTCCAAAGGAGGCTACAGGATACCAATACCTTGAAGGGGAATACATGTTACCTGAGGACTATCCTGCTCTCATTGATGATCCCTCAGATTTTTGGTTGAGGATCTACATGCCCCGCATCTTTGGAGCTTTAGAACCCTTAAAAATGCTCTCTCCCTTTACCAACCAATGGGAACCGGTTTTAGTGGGACCGAGTGTGATCCCCTTTGGAATTCCTCCTGTCCAGGAGGCCTTAAAGGCACTCATGCGGGCAGGTGATGAAGCGATGGCATGGATCCAGAAAATTGCTGCGATTGAAGGGGCCGTGATGTCCATGGGATTTGTCAATGGCGCAGGAGGAGCCACAAAGGCCCCCTTTGACTACTTAGCCGATACCCTGAGGGGCTCAAAAGGGATTATGATAGATATGTACAGACGACCAGAGATGGTTCTGAAGGCAATGGAGAGGATCATTCCCATTGCTATCAAGAGTGGGGTCGCAGGAGCCACGATGGCAAGAAATCCTGTTGTTTTTCTTCCCCTCCATCGAGGAGCAGATGGTTTTATGTCTGATGAACAATTTAGGACTTTCTATTGGCCTCAACTGAAAGCTGTTTTGGTGGGACTGATCAATGAGGGTTGTGTTCCAGCGCTCTTCTGTGAAGGAAGCTACAATACCCGGCTCGAATATCTGAAGGAGCTCCCAAAGGCCAGCACCATCTGGATATTTGATCGTTCTGATATGAATAAAATTAAGAAGCTTCTTGGGGATACCATTACGATTGCAGGGAATGTCCCTGCTGGGTTACTCCTCACAGGAACGGCTGATGAGGTGAAGGCATACTGTAAAAAATTGATCGATGAGATCGGGAAAGATGGGGGCTATGTGATGGCCAATGGAACAGGGATGGATGAGGGAAAACCAGAGACGGTTCATGCCATGATTGATTTTACTAAAGAATATGGGGTATATCATTAATTCATAGGGACGGAAAGGGAGAGGGCCATTCAATAGGCGGAGCTCCATTGGATGGCCCTTTCTCATCTATACGGGTGGGAGAGGAATGGAAACGAAAAAACCCGTTGAATATTATCACATCGATTTTGAACCGATTGGTCGCCGGGGAGAGTTTTCATCGGAACGATCCCTCTTAGAGTGTGCCCATCAGCTTGGTCTCGGGATTAAAAGCATTTGTGGGGGAATTGGGAAGTGCCATGCCTGTAAGGTCAAAATTCTT
>JBBIRT010000057.1:16200-20155 GCA_037441725.1 Deltaproteobacteria bacterium
CGAACGAGTTGGATTTCTTTTCGCCTCAAGAGCAAACTCAGGGTTGGCGTTTGGCCTGTCAAACTTATCCCTTAAGCGATTGCCGATTGCATGTGCCTGCTGAATCCATCACCACCCCCCAGAGAACCCAGGTCGAAGGGATTGAGATTCCCCTTCTCCCCGATCCTTTAGTCCATTCCTATTCGATTGATCTCTCCCCTCCTTCTTTCTCAGATTTACGAGGAGATGTCGATCGCCTATTGGAGAGGCTTCAACTCCAACATCAGGTCCAATGCGACAGGGTAGATATTGATGTGATGCGAAATCTATCCCCCCAATTACGCTCATGGGATTGGAGGTCTTCTCTTACGGTAAGAAAGAATGAGGTTATTGCTATAGCTCCATGGGCAACCCCCTCATTGGGATTGGCCGTCGATTTAGGCACCACCAAGATTGCAGGCTATTTGATTGATCTGAAAAGTGGTAAGACCTTAGCGGCCAAAGGGGTGATGAACCCTCAAATCAACTATGGGGAGGATATCATCAGCCGAATCACCCATGTGATCAACTCTCCCCATAAAGGGAAAGAACTAAAAGAAACCGTTGTTGAAGCCCTTAACCTGTTGATAAAGGATCTCTGTATGGAGGTCGGGGTAAAGGAAGAGGAGATCGTGGATGGGGTCATCGTTGGAAACACCGCTATGCACCATTTACTTCTCCAGCTCCCTGTCAAACAATTAGCCTATGCACCTTTTGTCCCCACTGTCAGCCAATCCCTTGATGTAAAATCCCGTGAGGTTGGATTAAGGATGGCCCCCGGTAGTTACATCCATTTACTCCCAAATATTGCTGGTTTCGTAGGGGCTGACCATACGGCCGTCTTAATGGCAACCGAGGCCAATCAAGCCAAAGCAACCTTACTGGTCATCGATATCGGAACAAATACCGAGGTCTCCTTAATCGTAGATGGAGAGATTGTCAGTGCCTCATGTGCCTCTGGCCCTGCTTTCGAAGGAGGACACATCAAAGATGGAATGCGGGCTGCAAGCGGAGCCATTGAAGGGCTTAGGATTGTGAACCACCAGGTCCAATACCAGACGATTGATGGAGCCCCTCCGGTTGGGATCTGTGGATCCGGCATCTTGGATGCCTTGTCCCAAATGTACCTGACCGGGATACTGGATAAAGGGGGAAAAATGTTGGAAAATCATCCAAGGGTTCGATCCAACTCAAAACAACGGGAATTTGTTTTGGTGAGCGAGGAGGAGAGAGGGGGGAATCCAGCAATCGTCATCACCGAGAAAGATGTAAGAGAGCTTCAACTGGCCAAGGCGGCCATTCGAACTGGTATTCAATTACTCTTAGAACATAAAGCCTATCCTGAGGAGAAGATCGAACAGGTGATCATTGCTGGGGCCTTTGGCAGTTACATTGATATCACCAGTGCCATCATCATTGGCATGTTACCCCCCTTGCCTTTGGAACGTTTTATCCAGGTTGGAAATGCTGCAGGCACAGGGGCCAAACTGGCTTTAATCTCTTCAACCAAAAGAAGAGAAGCTCAGGAGATTGCTTCAAAAGCCCACTACTTAGAATTGACAACCGTTCCAAATTTTATGCAGACTTTTATGCAGACAAGCCATTTGGGATTATACCGGATGGTCAATGGGGAAAGAAAGGAAATCAACGAATGGAAACCAAAATAACAAGTGCCACAAGAGAAGTGCTGATTGGAGATGGGTATCCTACTGTCTTAATTGGAGAGCGAATCAATCCTGCAGGAAAGAAAAAACTCTCTGAGGCGCTGAAGGCAGGGAATCTGGAGGTGGTTCATCAAGAAGCCATTGCCCAGACGCAGGCAGGTGCGGATATACTTGATGTCAATGTGGGAACATTCGGGGTGGATGAGGTGGCCTTGTTACCCCAGGCGGTGAAAGTGGTGATGGATGCTGTGGAGGTTCCTCTCTGCATTGACAGTGCTGTCCCGGAGGCCATAGAAGCTGCCCTTAAGGTTTATAAAGGGAAACCCCTTATCAATTCGGTGACAGGCGAGGAACATTCCCTCGCCAAGGTTCTCCCCCTCGTCAGAGAATATGGAGCCGCAGTGATCGGATTGGTTCAGGATGACCGAGGAATTCCAAAGGATTCAGAGCAGAGGTTAGCCATTGCTCGAAAATTGGTTGAACGTGCAGAGAAAGCAGGAATCCCTCGGGAGGACATCATTATCGATTGTCTGGTCTTTGCGGTTGGAGCCGATCCCAGCTCAGGTCCAGCCGTCCTTGAATCGATCCAAAAAATAAAGACTGAGTTGGGGGTAAACCTGACGATGGGGGCAAGCAATGTCTCTTTTGGTCTGCCTGATCGGGAATTAATCAATAACGCCTTTGTGGCCATGGCGATTGGAGCAGGAATTAATTGTCTCATTGTGGATGTGGCCAAGATCCGCCCAATAGTCCTTGCAGCCGACCTCCTATTAAATCATGACAATCGTGCGAGACGATACATATCGGCTTACCGGGAACGCAAATCTAAATCCCCCACTTAACTCTTAAAAACAGGCCATGGCTCTTTCAAACCATTTGATGGGAAAAAGCGTAAAACAGATAGAGGGGGAAGCTCTCCCTACCACCTCAGAAGGGCTTTGATTCCAAGAGAGATTAATTGGGGCTTAGCAAAAAAGAGCCGAAAAAAACTCCGTTTGAGTTCATCCCTTGTCCACTTAGCAAGCACATTCTGTAATCTGCGGTCCATGAGCATGATGAGCTTATGATAATCTCCGTCTTCAAAATGATTCAACACATACCGCATTAAAAGATGGAGATCAAGTTCATGTTTTAACCCAAGAAGCTCTTTACCAGGATGTCGTCCCTTTAACAGGGTATGGGCAAGGGCCTTTGCCCCCATCAGGCCTGTCACCACCCCTCCAACCGTAGTCATCTTCACCTGAGCGGCAGCATCTCCAATCACATATACATTCCGAGTCGAACCTGAGATCCCGTTTACAAATCCGATCCGATGCATTGGAACGGTAGCAAATTGATATTCGAGGGGGCTGAGTTTTCGCTCCTGAAGGAAATCGTTTAAACACGATTTGGCCCGATACATCTCATTCCCAATAAGACCCACCGCAGCTATTTCTCCTGATTCAGGAATTGACCAGAAAAAATATTTTGTCTTTCTCGGATCAAACCATACCTGGACGGTCTCTGAGTTTGCATCTCCAGGCCATGGGACCCTGGCCTGGACCAAAGCGATGGGTCGATGACCATTACTGGAGGCTGCGCGACTGACCATGCTATGGGCTCCATCGGCACCCACAAGGATATCACTTACGACATGTTCTTGCTCCCCTGTCTCAAGGTTTTGAAGTCCAACCATTACTTGATGGCCAAGATGAACGAATCCTAAGAATGGTCGATTGAGACGGAGGGTGGCTCCTGCCTGGCTTGATAAACGAGCTAAAAGGTTAAGGAGGTTTGCCCTCTCAATGACTAAATCTGGGGGATGAACCTCAAGTTGAACAGATCCTGATTTTGAAAAAAGAGTAATGTATTTCACCCTATTGATAATGGCTTCTTGAGGGACAAAGTCCAGAACCTCTTCAATCTTATGAGTGACGATAAGCGTCCGTCTTGGCCAACCCAAAACAGCTCCCTTCTCAAAGACCTCTACCTCAACTCCCTCACTGGCCAACAGATAAGCTAAAAAAAGCCCCGAGATGGATGCTCCAATAATGGTGACCTTCATCGCCCCACTTCTCCTCCAATTCACTTCTTTTATGGATAAATAACCACCCTGATGAATTTTGAGGGATTATCACTCCGATGAGGATTCTAATTTTGTTTTATAAAATGACATGGAGATCTATTCATTGTCAAGAAAAATTGTAGAGAGCTCTGAAAAACTTCCAAGAATGAATGCAGAGGTGTCATTCCAAAACTTTTGAATGCAGGCGTTCAATTTATGGGTAACCGTC
>JBBIRT010000058.1:0-20088 GCA_037441725.1 Deltaproteobacteria bacterium
TTTCCATCACACCTCTCCATTCTATATGGCTTAAGATACTTTTTCAGAGGTCTCTCCCCAGGAAGTTGACAAAGTAAGGGTAGGTATCCTATATAGGAATAAGGGTGATATGGAAGATAAAAATGATCTGGTCAAGGGAGAGGATCAAGGAGAGAAAAGGAGGTCGGGGATTGACCTCAATCTCATTTTTCCTGATAAAGGATATGACCTGAATCGTCTCTTCCCTGATGAGGAGACGAAAAAACTCCTTTATGATTTAAGAAGAAATAAAAGGGAGATTGATCGTTTTATAAAAAGCCTTCAGATCGAGGAAGAGTAAAATGGAATGCCCCCATTGTGGATGCTTGTTGGAATATTTTATTTGTCCTGCCTGTGGGAGGGAGATTCCTGCGAAGAGTCTTTACTGTTGCTGGTGTGGAAATCCTATTCTAAGAGAAAGTGAAGAGACCGAATTTTCTGAACGTAAACTATGTAGTGATGGAAATTGCGTGGGTACGATCAATGAGCAGGGATTCTGTAACGTGTGCGGGAAACCCTCCGACTCTCTCCATTGACAGCCATGGCCTCAATGATTATGTTATAGATTAAATGGGTGAACCCATTAAACAGGAGGAAACGATGATCTTTTTACCCAGAGGAGGAGCTGACCGAGAGGAAAAGGGAAAGGATGACCGAGTCCTTATTCCTGATGAGCTTCCAATTTTACCATTGAGGGGAACCGTGCTTTATCCTGATTTGATCCTTCCCATCATGGTGGGAAGGAAAAAGTCTGTAAAATTGATTGATGATGCAATGGATTCAGACCGTATTATCGGGGTCATCACTCAAAAGAAATCAGAAATCGAGGACCCGAAGGAGAGCGACCTTTATACCGTGGGGGTAGCTGCCCTTATCCTGAGGATGATTCGAGAATTAGATGGGAGTCAACGTGTCATCGTTCAGGGAATTTCAAGAATAAGGGTGCGGGAGTATGTCCAGCGGGAACCCTATTTTAAGGTAAGGAGTGAGGTGATTGACGAGAATATTGTCCATGGGGTCGAGATTGAGGCCCTCATGATGAATCTGAAGAACCTCTTTCAAAGGGCTGTAGAGTTGGCCCCTTACCTTACCAGCGAACTTGGGACAATGGTATCCAATATCAAATCCCCTTCTATCCTTGCAGACTTGATTGCCTCAAACCTCAACATTTCCACCTCTGAAAAGCAAGGGATCTTAGAGACGTTTGACATTCGAGAGCGTCTGACCAAAGTCCACCTTTTCTTAAACAAAGAGGTTCAGGTATTGGAGTTAGGAAACAAGATCCAATCCCAGGTGAAAGAGGATATGGATCGAACTCAAAGGGAATATTATCTCAGAGAACAATTGAAGGCGATCAAGAAAGAGTTGGGAGAGTTGGACGAGCATTCCACTGAGATCAAAGAGCTTAAAGAGAAGATCAAGAAGGCCAAGATGCCCCCTGAGGCACTGGCTGCAGCAGAAAAGGAGTTAGAGCGTTTGGCAAAAATTCCTCCTGCCTCGGCTGAGTATACGGTTGCCAGGACCTATTTGGATTGGCTGGTAGAGCTACCATGGTCTGAAACCACCGAGGATAATCTCGATATTGATAATGCTCAAAAAACCCTGGATGAGGACCATTATGATTTGGAAAAGGTGAAGAAGAGAATCTTAGAATATTTGGCGGTGAGAAAGTTGAAAGCAGATATGAAAGGGCCCATCCTCTGTTTCGTAGGTCCTCCTGGGGTGGGAAAGACCTCGCTTGGAAAGTCTATTGCCCGAACGATGGGACGGAAATTTATCCGTATCTCCTTGGGAGGGGTACGAGACGAAGCTGAAATTCGGGGGCATCGAAGAACTTATGTTGGAGCTTTGCCTGGCAGGATTATTCAAGGGATTAAGAAGGCCGGATCCAATAATCCCATCTTTATGTTGGATGAAGTCGATAAGATCGGAATGGACTTTCGCGGAGACCCTTCCTCTGCACTCTTAGAGGTATTGGACCCGGAGCAGAATTTCTCCTTCTCGGATCACTATATAGATGTTCCCTTCGATCTCCAGAAGGTGATGTTCATTACCACGGCGAACGTCCTCGATACCATTCCCCCTGCCCTCAGGGATCGTATGGAGACCCTTGAGCTTCCCGGATATAGTGAAGACCAGAAGATGATGATCGCCAAACAATTCTTGATCCCAAAACAAATCCATGAGCATGGGTTGAGTCCAGAATATATTGAATTCCAAGATGCTGCCATTCAGGTGATCATCAGTTCATACACTCGTGAGGCAGGGGTGAGAAACCTCGAAAGAGAGATCGCTGCCATTTGCCGAGGAGTGGCCAAAGATGTGGCCCGTGGGATCAAAGAGAAGGTCATCATCGGTCCTGAAAATCTGCACAAATTTTTGGGACCAGTTAAATTCTTCCCTGAAGTGGCTGAACGGACCTCTGATCCAGGGGTGGCCACAGGGCTGGCCTGGACTCCCACAGGAGGGGATATCATATTTGTCGAAGCAACGAAAATGAGGGGAGAGAAGGGGTTGACTTTGACAGGGCAATTGGGAGATGTGATGAAGGAATCTGCACAGGCCGCCTTGGCCTATGTTCGATCCAAATCAAAAGAGTTAGGGATTGATGAGGAATTTTTTGAGAAAAACGATATCCATATTCATGTTCCAGCAGGTGCCATCCCAAAGGATGGGCCCTCTGCAGGAATTACCATGTTCGTAGCTCTGACCTCCCTCCTTACGAACAAACCTGTGCGGAGTGATGTAGCCATGACCGGAGAGATTACCCTGAGGGGTTTAGTCCTTCCAGTAGGAGGGATTAAAGAGAAGGTACTTGCTGGAATGCGGGCTGGGATCAAGACGATCATTCTTCCGAAAAAGAATGAGAAAGACCTTGAGGAGATTCCTGAGCATATTCGGAATCAGATGAATTTTAAGTTTATCCAAAGGATGGATGAGGCCATTGAGTTAGCCCTGAAACATCCAGAGTCTATAAGCCCTGAGCGAGAAAGTGTCAATATAGCGGTGAGTTGATCCATTGTCTTAATTAGGTTAATCCCAATCTCTTATCTTCTTTTCAACCACGTACTGAAATGATTCTATCCAGTTGAGAAAGGCTGTGGATTACCCTAAGCTGAGGAATATCAATATCTTTCCTGTTCAGAATTCAGGTCAAACCCTACTTTGCCTTCAGGATCCGTTGAATATCAGCGAGAAGGCCATTTTCTTAACCCCTCCCCTTTTTTTCATCGTTTCCCTTTTTGATGGCCTCCACTCGAGATTAGATATTCAAGCAGAATATATGAGGAGGTTTGGCGAACTTCTTTATACAGAGAAGCTCCAGGAAATCATCTCCCAATTAGATGAGAATCTCTTTCTTGAGGGGGAACGCTTTCAAAAGGCCCTAAGACAGAAAGAGGAGGAATTCCAGAGATGTTCCGTTCGGGAAGCTCTCTTTGCCGGAAGGAGTTATGAAGCAGATCCAGATCGTCTGAGGGATCAACTCAGAGGATATTTTGAGGGACCGGAGGGTCCTGGACCCCTAAGAGAAAAGCGGCCTGGAAAAGGATTGAAGGGGATCCTTGCTCCCCACATCGATTTTCAAAGGGGAGGATATTGTTATGCCCATGCCTATCAGCAGGTATGGGAGAGGAATTCGGCCCATTGTTTTGTCATCCTTGGAACAGCTCATCAGCCCATGGAAAATCCTTTCTGTCTCACCCAGAAGGATTTTGTCACTCCCCTTGGCACGTTGAATGTGGATCAAGAGTTGATCAATGCCATCCAATCCCATTATCCCTCCAGTCTTTTTCAGGATGAAATGGTTCAACGGGGGGAACATTCTATTGAGTTCCAATGTATCTTTCTCAGATATCTGTATCCCGAGCCCTTTCCTCTAAGGATTGTCCCCATCCTCTGTGGATCCTATCAAGAGGCCATTGAGCATCACCTCTCCCCGATGGAGATTCAACCCATCCGTCAATTTATTGAAGCCCTAATAAATGCCATCACATCTTATCAAAGGGAAGTTTGTTTTATTGCCAGTGCAGACCTGGCTCATATGGGCCATCAATTTGGAGATCCTCAAGGAGTGGATGAGTATCGTTTAAGGATCCTCTCCAGAGAGGATCAAGAGATGTTGGGGTATGTTGAAAAGATTGATGGAGAAGGATTCTTTTCCTCCATTTTGGGAGAGAGAGACCGAAGGAGGATCTGTGGATTACCTCCTATCTATACAATGTTAAAGGTGCTTAATGCAAATGAGGGAAAGCTTCTGAAATATAGCCAAGCCTTTACTCAGGAGACCCAATCTGTGGTAACCTTTGCCAGCCTTGCCTTTTACTGATAAGAGTTCAAGGGGGATTCAACGTAGAGATTTCATAAATCTTAAAAATAGTTCTTTGAACATCACCTTGGAATTGCATTTGATCTATGGTTTCAGATTTTCATTGGGCGATTGACTCTTGAAACCCTCGAACCCTTCAAATCAGGAGGGTTTTTGTCTCATTTTATCCAAGGAAGGATAAACTTCCGAAAGTTTTTTCTCCAACTCTTGGGGAAGATCGACCTGAAGGTTGAGGATCTTTTCTCTAAGTAGGGCTAAGGCCCCTAATCTTTCACTTATCTCTTTAGGGGTAACGCGGCTCAATCTTTTTGAAACCTCCCTGACCTCTTCATTGAGAAATTCTACCAGTTTTAAGATTTCAGAAATCTTTTTAAGGGACATCTGAGATAACCTCCCTTAGAATGCTTTCAACTTACCTGATTTAATATAAGATTTCAAGGGTTAAAATATTTGATGCTAAGAAAAAGGATAATTTCAATTAAAATAAAAATTATCAGATTGAAAAAATAAAATCAATAGTTCCAAGTTTCTCGCTCAAACATCCCCATCAGACCAATGTGGGGTATTTAGAGAGGGGAAAACGTAACAACATTTAGGCCTTATTGAGATTCTTCAATAGATATGATATGAGAATAAATGGTCATGGTCATTTTTAAAAAGAAAAGGGGTGCTTCGAAGGGTTAATTTAAGAAGGATACAGGAAAATGGTACAGCGTATTCAGGTGAGGACCTCTCGACCAACTGAATTGATCGATATCACTCGCTCTGTTCAAGAGTCTGTGAGGAAGACAGGTATAGAGGAAGGAATTTGTTTTATCTATGTCCCCCACACGACAGCCGGGGTGATCATCAATGAGCATGCCGATCCCAGTGTAGGGGAGGATATCCTCATGGCGTTAAATCAGATCGTTCCTTCAAAAGGTTCCTATCATCACCTGGAAGGGAACTCACCTGCCCATATCAAATCTAGTCTGGTGGGAGGATCCCAAGTGGTATTTGTTGAATCAGGAAAGTTAGTCCTTGGTACCTGGCAAGGAATCTTTTTCTGCGAGTTTGATGGTCCGAGGAATCGAGAAGTATGGGTCAAAGTGATTTCAGAGCGAGAAAATAGAAAATGATGATTGGAAATCTTATCGAGAACGTGATGAGGAGGATAGAGGAAGAACCGAAGTTGATTCAACTAAAGTCAGAAGGGAGAGCCATATTTGTCGGAGATACCCATGGAGACTTCGATGCGAGTCAAAAGGTCATCCAGAAATACCTTAAAGGGACAGATCAAATTATCTTCCTCGGAGACTATGTAGACCGGGGGGATGATTCTGAGGGGAATCTTCAATATCTGCTTGAAATGAAATTAAGATATCCCGATCAAATCTTCCTTTTAGCCGGTAATCATGAAGGTTACATGGTCAAAGAATTGTCTCCAGCAGATTTTTGGGAATCCCTTTCCCAGGAGGAGAGAAAGGCCTATGGTCTTCTCTTTTCTAAATTCCCATTGGCAGCCACCACCCCCAATGGGTTACTCGCCCTTCATGGGGGTCTCCCTGATTTGAATTCCCTGGAGGAGATTAATCATGTGATATGGGGAGACCCCCATTGGGATCGAATTGTCTGGGGAGATTTTAGAGAGAGTGAGGTTGAATTTTGCGGTGATCTTTGGGGAAGACCCCAGTTGGGTTGGCCTTATTTTGAACAGATGATGAAGAGGTATCAGAAACAGGTTCTCATTCGATCTCATCAACCCAATGCTCCTCAGGTCATGTTTAGGAAGAGATGCATTACGATCTTTACTTCCCATGCCTATCTCCCCATTCGGACGGTTGCAATGGTTGATTTAGAAAGGGAAATCATAAATTCAGAGGACATCCTATTAGAAAGAATATAGATCAAAAAATTATTATCGATGTGAAATCAATCCATCGATTTTCGATTCTAAATAGCGTTTTATTTTTTTAAGGAGATCTCCATCCAGGCCATTTCCGTGAAGGATGGAACTAAAGACAGATCTATGGAAAGAGAGAGGCTAAAGGTCATTTCTTTTGATATGGATGGGACATTGGTTGACCCTGAATATACTGAGTGGGTCTGGATCCACGGAATTCCATCCCTTTACGCTGAGAAGATGGGGATTCCCTTTAAGGAGGCAAAAGAATTTGTTATCCATGAATACCTGAAGGTGGGAGAAGGAGCGATTGAATGGTATGACATTAAATATTGGTTTAACTTTTTTAATTTAGACCAAAATTGGAAGACTCTGATGAAACAATATTCAGACAAAATCAATGTCTATCCTGATGTCAATCATTTATTGGATAGATTGAAGAACAGGTTCAAATTAATCCTCACCTCTAATGCAGGACGGGAATTCATCGATGTAGAGATGGAGACCACGGGCCTTGGTAGATATTTTGATTTTATCTTTTCAGCCACCACTGATTTCAATGAAGTGAAGAAGACCGGTAGATTTTACCAACGAATCTGTCAGATCCTTCAGGTAAGCCCCCATGAGGTCGTCCATATTGGGGACCATTATGAGTTTGATTTTCTTGTGCCCCGTTCATTGGGTATCCATGCTTACTACCTCGATCGATCAGGTGAGAAAAAAGGTGAGTTCATCTTAAAGGGAATAGATGAATTGGAGGAGAAACTCTTAGGAAAGAATGTCGGATAGAAAATTGAAAGGATTCTCTACGATGTGGTAAGATGAGGGAAAGAAGATAAAGGGGAGGGAGAAGGAGTGCCTCAGCCAAGGATTTTAGTCATTGATGACGAGATGATCGTGTGTGAAAGTTGCCAACGGATCTTGGAGGAAGAGGGATATGAGGTAGAAACGGCCATGAGTGGGAAGGAGGCTTTTGAAAAGATGAAGGCTCATCCTTTTGACATCGTCATCACAGATCTTAAAATGCCAGAAATCGATGGTATGGAAGTCCTTAAAACCCTACGAAATGAATATCCTGATGTCATTGTCATTATGATCACTGGTTATTCTACCGTTGAGACTGCTGTCGAAGCCATGAAACTGGGTGCCTTTGATTATATCCCGAAACCCTTTACACCCGATGAGGTTTCTGTCGTGGTAAAAAAGGCGATTGAGAAGAAGACCCTTCTTTTAGAAAATATTTACCTACGCCAGGAGTTGCAGGAAAAATATGGTTTTCATAACATTGTGGGCAAAAGTAAAAAGATGCAGGAGATCTATCGGATTATTGTAAAAGTGGCTATGACCGATAGCACCGTTTTAATTTATGGACAGAGCGGAACAGGGAAGGAACTAATTGCCCGAGCGATTCATTTCAACAGTGCCCGGAGAGAGAAGCAATTTGTGCCAGTGGACTGCGCCGTTCTTTCAGAAAACCTCTTAGAGAGTGAATTGTTTGGTCACATTAAAGGCTCTTTTACAGGGGCGATTACCACGAAACCAGGACTTTTCGAGGTTGCTGATGGAGGCACCCTCTTCCTGGATGAGGTCGGGAATATTAGTCTATCCATTCAGGCCAAGCTGCTAAGGGTCTTACAGGAGAGGGAATTTACGCCTGTGGGAGGGACAAAAGCCAAGAAAGTGGATATCCGACTGATTGCTGCGACGAATAAGGACCTTGAAAAGATGATCAAGGAGGAAACCTTTCGGGAGGATCTCTATTATCGATTAAATATTGTTCCAATCTATCTTCCTCCACTGAGGGAACGGCAAGAGGACATCCCTTTACTGGCTATTCATTTCCTAAAGAAATATGCTGATGGGATGGGAAAAAACATTAAAGGGTTTACTCCAGAGGCCATGGAAAAATTGATGAAATATTCATGGCCTGGAAATGTGAGAGAATTGGAGAATGTGATTGAGCGAACGGTGGTGATGATCGAAGATGAAATGGTGAAGCCAGGGCACCTCCTCCTTCCAGGGATGCAGGAAAAAGAGATCTCAGAGAAACAGATCCCCATGACCAGTGAAGAGCTTAAAGAGATTAAAAAACATGTGAGGGAAAAGGCGGTTGAAGAGATCGAAAAGGCATTCGTCCTTAAGGCATTGGAACGTCATCAATGGAATGTCACAAAGGCCGCTGAAGAGGTGGGAATGCTTAGACCAAATTTCCAGGCACTGATGCGGAAGTATAACCTCAGGGTTAGAGGAGAATCATAAGACTTAAAGATTAGAGGCTAAGGACACCAGGGATTAGAAAGGCATTGCATAAATTGAGAGGTTCTTATTGTCGGAATTTTTCAAGTGGTTAATACTTGGTTGGTCAATTGTTGTTGTGGGGATTGCTGCCCTTGGTGCAGTATTAATCATTAAATATGGAGAGATTAAAAAGATCGAGACTGATGATGTAAGTCTCTGCTTTATCATAGCTTTTTTTTGTTGGTTGATCCCTATCATAGCCTTTACCATCCTCGCCCGCACATTAGGATTCTAATAAAATTCAGAGCTGTATATTTTTTTTATTCTGAAATAAAATCAATAAATTCTATATATTAGTGAATTTTTGCTCAAATTTAATCGAATTAATGTATTTGTAAATTATACATAATTATAAAGTTCTAATTTTAAAGATGTTAAAAATATTAAATAGATTCAATTATTTAAATTAAAAACATACCTTTGGCTTAACGTTGGCATACGAAATGCAGATATAATGGCATCCATTCCTCTTTTTCTCCATTTCATGGGGTATTTTATATGAAATTTATAAATTTTTGTATATTTATAGCTTTCACACTGATGTTTGCAATATATTTAGGATTTGTTGATGAGGTTGTCGGGGCTGATCATTCCCTCTGCCTGGACTGCCACCAAGATGAATCTCTTAAAAAGGAAGGGGTTGGAGCTAAAAGTTTATCTCTATATGTGCCTCCAGAGGAATTTAGGAATTCAGTGCATGGAAAACTCTCCTGTTCGGATTGCCACACTCAAATAAGAGATGATAGACATTCAGAGGGTGGGAAGTATAAAGCAAACAAAAAGGTAAATTGTGCCAGTTGTCATGAGAAGGCAGGAAGGGAGTATTTAGAAGGCCTGCATTCAAAGATGATCATGAAGGGCATGGAAAGGGCAGCCAATTGTTATGATTGTCATGGGAAACATTCCATTCTCTCCAGTAAGGATTTAAAGTCGATGACCCATCCTTCAAATATTGATAAAACTTGTAATCGCTGCCACTCCGATGTGGAGTTTGTTAAGCAACATGCATTGGGTGCTGCCATCCCCATGGATGAATTCAGGAAGAGCGTTCACGGAAAGGCAGGAGAGGTGACCTGCACAAGCTGTCATGGGACCCATAACCTGAGATCGTTGATTGATCCAAAATCAACCATCTTTCGTTCCAACATCCCTCATACATGTGGTACATGTCACCCTGAGATTACAGAACAGTTTGTTGAAAGTGTTCATGGAGTGCTTGCTGCTCGCGGAAGGACAGATTCTCCCACTTGTACCACTTGCCATGGAATCCATGGGATTAAGGCCAAAGTTGATCCTGATTCTCCGGTCAATGAGCGAAGAATTGCCTTGACGACCTGTCCACAATGTCATGCGGCTGAACGGATTTCAAAAGAATATAAGATTACCACCATTCCAGTAAAGTCCTATTATGACAGTTTTCATGGCCTCTCTTATCGAGGTGGAGATACCTATTCGGCCAACTGTGCCAGTTGCCATGGAGTCCATGATATCCGTCCCTCATCCGATCCAAAATCGATGATTCATAAAGATAATTTACAAAAAACCTGTGGAAATTGTCATCCTGGAGCATCGGAAAATTTTGCCAAAGGGAAGATGCATGCCGTGGCTTCGATCAACGGAGAGGATTTCGGTGAAAAGGTGGTGGGATGGGTAAGGATCATCTATATTTTCTTAATCGTATCAGTGATTGGGGGTTTAACCCTCTTTAATTTCACGGATTGGTTAAGAAAGACCATTGATAGAATGCATCATTAAGGAACAGGGAGTGATCATGAAAAGATATCTTAGATTGACATTGAATGAAAGGATTCAGCACTTGAACCTTTTTATCAACTTTACAATCCTGGTGATCACAGGATTTGCCCTTAAATATCCAGAGGCTTTCTGGGTCTCGCCGATCACAGACGCCCCTGCCGGGATGACCATTCGCGGTTTTCTCCACAGGCTCTGTGGGGTGGCCATTGTTACCTTAGGGGGTTATCATCTTCTCTATTTGGCCTTTACAGATAGGGGGAGGGGGATCCTCAAAGACATGATTCCTGGATTGAAAGACGTAAGAGATTTTTGGGAAACTTTAAAAAATAACTTTTTTATTAATCGACCTCCTAAGGTCATCAAGATGCCAAGGTTCAATTTTCGAGAAAAGCTTGAATATTTTGGTTTAATCTGGGGAACGATTGTGATGACCGTGACAGGTTTCATTCTCTGGTATGAAGTGGAATGGCTAAACTATTTTCCAAAATGGACGTTCGATGTAGCTCGAACGATCCATTATTATGAGGCAATTCTGGCCACCCTTACCATCATTGTATGGCATTTCTATTCAGTGATTTTCAATCCAGATGTCTATCCTATGAACTGGGCATGGATTACGGGAGACCTCACTGAGCATGAAATGGAGTTGGAACACGGCCTCGAGCTTGAAAGGATTAGGGCTCAACAAAAGGGAGAATTGAAAGAGTTTGGTGAAGCTGCCAAATGGGGAGAACAGGCCTATGTGATTCATCGTAAGGAGGTAGATAAGAGGATAGAAAAGAGTCTATCTTTTCGCCACTTCTGCCATATGATCCAAGAATTAAACGAGAACATTAAGAACTGGAGAGGGGCATAAAACCCTTTCTTTAGAAATTTATCATTTTTATTGCCCTACATATCCTCACACTCCCACCATCCAAACCCCACCCAAATGGAGAGGATATGTAGGGTTTTTTCTTTTCTTGTTGTGATTAGGATAACATGTTAATATTAAATTTAAAATAAAAGAAAAGGACAGGTGTTGATCGATTGGTATGTGAATGGTATATGAAAGGAAAGGGGTTCATCCTCAATCACCATATAAAAGAGAAGATCCTTTTTCTCCTTCTGTTCTTCTTTCTCATAGGAAGCTTTATCGAGGCCACTGATGCTATGACAACAGAGGAAGAGAAGAAGTTGGGTGAAAAGGTATTCCAGGAGATAGAAAAAAAAGTTTAATTTGTGGCAGATCCAACCATCCAGAATTTTTTAGATAGAATTGGTTACTCATTAGTAGACCATGTGGGACCTGTTCCATTCACTTTTAAATTCTATTTAATCAAGTCATCCGAGCCAAATGCCTTTGCCCTTCCAGGGGGTTACATCTTTATGACCACAG
This sequence comes from Deltaproteobacteria bacterium, assembly GCA_037441725.1. Taxonomy (GTDB): domain Bacteria; phylum Desulfobacterota; class BSN033; order BSN033; family UBA1163; genus JBBIRT01. The sequence goes on from JBBIRT010000058.1 coordinate 11,659, forward strand.
GGCTTATCAATATGGCAGAAAATGAACATGAGATCGCAGGGGTTCTTTCCCATGAGATTGCCCATGTCACGGGAAGACATCTTGCCCAGTTGATGGAGAAAGGGAAAAAGATCAATATTGCTTCCCTGGTAGCTATCCTTGCTGCCATGCTTGCTGGGAGAGGAGGGGTGGGTTCTCAAGCTGCAGCAACCCTGGCCACGGCTACAGCAGAAGCCTTAACACTGAAATATACTCGGGAGATGGAGATGGATGCAGATCAAAACGGTTTGAATTATTTGATGAAGGCAGGTTATGATCCGAACGGGGTCATCAGCATTTTTAAAAAACTTTTTAAATATAGTTTGGTTTCGGCCACAAATATTCCCCCTTACCTATCGACCCACCCAGCCATTGAAAATAGGATCTCCTTTTTAGAAAATCTCCTCCAAATCGAACCGAGGATTTCGGGACCTTTTAAAACGTTTGGTAATTTTAAAAGGGTTCAAACAAAGGCTTTTATTGAGGAACGGGAACCTCAAGTGGCCGTCACCCAGTTCCAATCGATGGTCGATTCCAACCCCCAAGATCCAGAGGCTTATTATGGATTGGGACTTGCCTTTCAGAGGATGGGAAGATTGGATAAATCCATTGAGGCCCTTGAACAAGCCCATTTTCAAGCCCCAATGGATCTTGATATTTCCAGAGAACTCGGGATCACCTACTTCCTTTCTGGAAAGGTAGACCAGGCCATCGAGATCCTCGAAACAGTAAGGTCCAGACCAGAATATGATGGGAACCCTGACCTCTTAGTTTTATATTACCTTGGCAGGGGATATCAAATGAAAGAGAACTTTGTTCAGGCCCTTCAGCTTTTTCAAAGGGTTCAAAAAGGATGGCCTAAATTTGTGGATGTCCTCCTTCATCTTGGATCTGTTTACGGAAGGACTGGACAGAAGGGATTATCCCATTTTTATTATGGGAGGTATTTCAAATTGAAAGGGGATACAAAGGTTGCCCTTCTCCACTTCAGAACAGCCCTTGAGGGATTAGAAAAAGGAAGTCCTGAAAGGGAAGAGGCTCTGAAGGAGATCCAAGGGCTTTCGTCTCCTCGACGATAAGAAGAGAAAGAAGGATATGGAACCGGTGGAGTTTTATTGCCGAGAGGCGTTAGAAAAGGGAGTGGATGGAGCTAAGGTCATTGATCCTCATTCTGTTGTCACGGCTGAATGGGTTAGAATGAAGTGTCAATTCGGATGCCATCGATTTGGAACCATGCTCTGCTGTCCCCCCCGAACCCCCACTCCAGAGGTCATGCGTAAGGTGATTGATTCTTATCAGAAAGCCATCCTCCTCCATCGGAGGTTGAGTAAGGATGAAAAGACAAAAGATTTTAATCAAACCATTGTTCATCTTGAGATAAAAATTTTTCTTGATGGCTACTATCGGGCGTGGAGTATGGGGTCCGGCCCTTGCCGTCTCTGCCCAACCTGTGATCCAACCACCCCTTGTAAACATGCGAAAATAGCCAGGCCCTCCATGGAGGCCTGTGGCATTGACGTTTTTAAAACCGCCAGGGACAATGGTTTTTCTATTGAGGTACGAAAAACTCGGGAAGAGGACAGAGATCTTTTTGGATTGATTTTAGTGGAGTGAAGTCCTATGAATCAATCCACGGAGGCCCTCTCAGAATCGTCTATCCTTTTGGGAGAAAAGATATCAAATGAGCGGAGAGATGAAAAGAACCGAAGAGGAGATGGTTAGGCTGAATCAGGAGCTTTCGATTCTCAATGCGATCAGCCAGACTGTCAATCAATCCATTGATTTGGATGAAATCTTAAACAAGAGCTTAGATAAGATGATGGAGATGATTGGGGTGAATTCAGTTGGAGTTCATCTCATTGATAAGCGGACAGATGAGGTTGTCTTTGTGGCCCAAAGGGGAGTTTCCAAAAGATTATTGGAAGGCATAAAACGATTAAAATTCGGGGAAGGGATTACGGGAAAGGTGGCGGTCACCGGCGAATCCATGTTCATTGAAGATTACCCCAATCATCCAGAAGCCTTGAGCTTACTGGTGGAAGAAGGATTGAAATTTCTTGCCGTCATTCCTCTTAAATCGAGAGAAAGAATTTATGGGACCCTGAATATTGCCCGGAAGGAGTCACCTAAGGTGACCCCCTTTGAAAAGAATCTTTTCAACTCAATTGGCCAAATCATCAGTGGTGCCATGGAGAGGGCTTTCCTCTATACTGAAAATGTAAAACGTCTGGAAGAGTTGAAAACACTCTATTCAATCAGCCAGGAGATTGCCCTGAAGTTGGAATTAAGGGTCATCCTCCAAAAGATCATCGAGAGCGCGGTTGAACTTCTGAGGGCGGAATCGGGAAGCATTGCTCTCTGGGATAATCGGAAGCAGAATTATCTCATTGCCATCGTTCACCAATTACCAGAATCCCTTATTGGAAGAGAGATATCCTCTTCTTGGGGAGGTGTCATTGGGGAAGTCATTACTAAGAAAAATCCTATTCTCATTAAAGATTATGAACATTATCCATCTCGATTCAAAGAATTGGATCCCTATCATTTTAAACAAGTCATAGGGGTACCTCTCATCGTCAGGGAGATGATCATCGGGACCATGGTCATTGGATCTTCAGATCCTGAGATCAACTATCAACAAGGGGACATTGACCTCCTTTTCAATTTTGCCCATCAGGCAGCCATTGCCATCGGAAATGCTAAGCTCTATGAGGACTCGCTAGCAAAGATTAAACAATTGACAGCCCTTTATGACATGGGTAAAACCCTCTCTTCGACCTTGGATTTGGATGAATTATTTAAGAAGGCATTGGAGCTTCTTAAAGATCACTTTGGCTATACCTCTTGCGGGATCCTTCTTTTGGATGAGGAGAGGAATGAACTCTATATCAAACAGATCATGGGAAGAAATGGAGAAGAGGGTCAGAAACAGAGATTTCGGGTGGGAATCGATGGGATTGTAGGGTGGGTGGCCAAGACAGGTGAACCCTTTTACGCTCCTGATGTATCGAAGGAGCCTCGCTATCTCCCCAAGGGAACATCCATTAAATCTGGAGTTGTCTTCCCCTTAAAAGTAAGAGATCAGATTTTTGGAGTTTTAAATATCGAGAGTGATGAGGTTAATCGATTTGATGAAGAGGATTTGAAAGTTCTCTCCTCTTTTGCAAGCCAATTGAGTATTTCCATTGAAAATGCCCAACTCTTTTCCAATTTAAAACAGACCCTCCAAGAATTGAAACATGCTCAGGATCAGATGGTTCAGGCTGAGAAGTTAAGGGCGATGGGAGAGATGGCCAGTGGGGTGGCACACGATTTCAATAATGTCTTAGCGGTCATTTTGGGGAATGTCCAACTTCTCCTCCATCAACTGGATCGCCTCAGCCCTGAAGAGATTCGAGAGGGATTGAAAGTGATCGAGCGTTCCTCAAAGGATGGAGCAGAGACTGTCCGGCGCATCCAAGAATTTACGGGGATGAGAAAGGATAAGGAATTCGTCTCCCTTTCCCTCAACAAGATTGTTGAGGAAGTGATCACCATTACTCAGCCTCGCTGGAGGGATCAGGTTCAAAAACAAGGGGTACAGATTGAATTGAATACCCAATTAGGGGAGATCCCATTGATTATGGGAAATCCTCATGAACTGAGAGAGGTGCTGACCAATATCATTTTCAATGCAGTGGATGCAATGCCTAAAGGAGGGAAACTTACTATTGCCACCCAATCTCAGAGTGAGGATTGGGTCGAGATGAGAATCTCTGATACAGGCATCGGGATGACCGAGGAGGTGAAGAAGAGGGTATTTGACCCATTCTTTACTACCAAAGGGGTAACGAATTCAGGTTTGGGGATGAGTGTTTCCTTTGGAATCATTAAACGTCATGGAGGAGAGATCCTGATCGAGAGCGAACCAGGGAAAGGAACCACCTTTATCATCCATCTTCCTAAGGGATATGAAGGGGAAGAAACCGTCGTGAAAGAGGTTGCCCCTATCAAAGAGGTAAGCCGAGCCCGGATTCTTGTGATCGATGATGATGAGTCTGTTCGGGATATTCTTTCTCGGATCTTAGAGACCCAGGGCCATCAGGTCATCGTTGCCTGTGATGGAGAAGAAGGGATTGAGCAGTTTAAGTCAGAGCCCTTTGATCTGGTTTTTACGGATCTGGGGATGCCTCGGTTATCCGGATGGGAAGTAGGAAAGGCGATCAAAGAGATTGATCCAAAAGTTCCTATTGCGATGATCACTGGATGGGGGGTAGAGTTAGACCGAGAAAAGATGAGCGAAAGCGGGATCAACCTCATCGTCTCAAAACCTTTCAACTTTGATCAAGTCATTCAATTGGTTGCTGAAGCCCTTGAGTTGAGACAAAGGATGTAACTCTTAGGGAGGGGACAGAGAGCTTATCCCCATCTCCATAGAGCAATTACAAGGGTGATCAGAAAGACAAAAATCAGATTGAGGTAGGCCATGAAATAGAAAAGCTTCTCATGAGGAGGCTTTTTCTTTTTTGATTCTGTCGAAATCAATTCACCTACAAGGGGCATTTTCAGAATCTTATCCTCTCCATGAGGAGCGGATGGAAGAAGCTCGGTCAGGTCATTTCCTGCAAAATGTTTTTTCAAATGGGTTCCATCCTTCCATAATGGACTCTGACTGGCCTCATAGATCTTTCCTTTATAAGCAAAATAGGCAGGTTTTCCTTCCTTCCCATTAAAAAAAGAGAGCTCTTCAAAGGTCAATCTATCCTTTTTAGGGTGTAAGGGAGTTTTCCCATTCCTTCTTAGCTTTGGTCCGATGAGGAAGGTGACAATAGCAGCTGAGGTTGCCATGATCAGGAATAAGATGATTTTGATACTTAAAAGGATTCCAAACCTGGTGGTATAAAGCATATTGAAACTGGAAATTCGAGAAAGGGTTAAAAGCGTTCCTGTAATAGCCATAACTCCAATGCTAAGCCATCCAAGGATCAGTTCTCCCTTAGGTAATCCTTTTGCTGCATAGGCAGGTTTTAAGAGGAGGTGGACATAGAAGATAGTCCCAAACCAGGCAATGGCCGTGAGGAGATGGAGATAGCCAATGATCAAATGAATCATTTTTTGAAATGGGCTAAGAGTGGACCGGAACCCTTTTGCAACTAAATCCTCTTTAAAATGTTCTCCCTCTTTCGTCAATTTCCCCCCAGTGGCTTCGATATGACAGACTTTACAATCGAATCCTGTCTGGTCAGCATATTCAGGAAATGAAAAGGAAAGGGAAGAGCAGGTTAATCCCAGGAAGAGGATGATAGAAGTTGTAAATAGTTTTTTTAGATTATTACCCATTGGATAGCCCTTCTCCCTTTCTTTCCTTTGTGGAGGAAGAGGATAGAGATGATTAGAGGCTAATGAAAATATGCGTTTAAAACGTATTGTTGGATCATTCGATGGGTATTGAAGAACGATCCATTCAAGGCGATACAATGGAGCATGACATCGATGAAATGTTCTCGATCCTGATAGAACAAAGGAAGGATAACCTTTTCTAATTTATCATAGAGCGATAGCGCATCCAAGAGGTGATTGCGATTTTCCCCTGTCCCTGGATTGTCTTCTCCAATCGACCATCCTGTGATCCCTTCGATGTGGCCTTCGATCCACCATCCATCTAAGATGCTTAGACTGGGGACCCCGTTGAGTGCGGCTTTCATTCCACTTGTCCCCGAAGCCTCCAGAGGAGGTTGGGGGGTATTGAGCCATAGGTCCACGCCAGAGGTCATCATCTTTCCCAGTTCCATATCATAATTTTCGAGATAGGCGATCTTTAACTCTTTCTTGAGGCTCTCCTTGATTTGAAAGATCTTTTTTATGATCTCTTTCCCGCCCTGATCTTGGGGATGGGCTTTTCCTGCATAAATCACTTGAAAAGAACCGCCCTGAGATGAAATCTTTTTAAGCCGTTCAATATCTGTAAAAAGGAGGTCTCCTCTTTTATAGGGAGTAGACCTCCGTGCAAAGCCAATGGTAAATACGTCCACATCCATACCGAGGTTGGTTTCCCGGTTGACATACTGGATGAGATGTCTTTTGGTTTTGAGGTGAGTTTTCCAAACCTCGGTTTTTGGGATGGATAAGGCATAGCGGAGCGCAAAATTATCCTGCCTCCATCCAGGGATGTATTGATCATAGAGATCCTGTAGGGGATCAGCGACCCAGGTGGCTGCATGAACTCCATTGGTGATTGCGTCGATGGTATACCCCGCAAACATCAATTTTGAAATCTCTCCATGTTTTTTGGCCACCCCATTCACATAATGGCTCAAGCGGAGGGCCAGGTAGGTCATGTTCAAGGTATTCCCATCATGAAGGAGTTGTTGGTTCATCAGAAACTCTTTGGCATCCCTAAAGACCTGGTTGACCAAATCCAGAGGAAATTGATCATGCCCTGTAGGGACAGGGGTATGGGTGGTAAAGATGCATCTCTTTCGTACCCTCTCAATATGAATCTCAGAGACTGTTTTATCTCCTGAGTTCACCATTTCTTCATATAAAAGCTCGAGGGTGAGAAGACTGGCATGACCTTCATTCATATGGAATCGCTCGATTTGATGATACCCAAGGGATCTGAGCATCCTTACCCCACCGATTCCAAGGATCATTTCCTGACAGAGGCGATACTTCTGATCCCCACCATAGAGGAAATGGGTGAGTGTTCTGTCCCAATCTGAGTTTCCAGGTAGGTCTGTGTCTAATAGGTATACCGGTATGTTAAAACCACTGATTCCGATGACTTCATATTTCCAGGCACGAATTTGAACGGATCGGCCCTCTATGGTCAAGGAGGCTCTTTCAGGCATCTCCACCAAGAAATCTTCCACCACCCATGCGACAGGTTCTTCCCTCTGCCATCCTTTTTCATCCAGCTTTTGGTAAAAGTAACCCTTTCGATGGAGAAGGGAGATAGCAACCATCGGAACTTTAAGATCCGCTGCAGAACGAATCGTATCGCCTGCCAATACACCAAGACCCCCACTATAGGTGGGGATTTCTGTTTCCAATCCGATTTCCATTGAGAAATAGGCAATGGTCCGAGGTTCATCCATGTCTCTTTTTCTCCTTATTATTCCAACAACCTTTTTGGTCATAAGACAAACTGACCATCAAGTCAACCCTCCTTTATAAAAGATTAGTAATGCTTTAGAATTGGAAGAATGGAGGAAATAGGAATGAGAACTCAATTGATATTTACCGAATTTGAGTGATTTAAGATTGCTCAGGGGTGACAGGAATCTTTCAACATCAAAGGTAATAATCAGTGATGTTTTAGAGGCCATCAAGATGGTTAGATTTAAAAGATATGTTCAAATCTGTTCTTAATATCAACAAGTTAATGGTTACTTGTTAAAACAATCAAACCTCTTGAGGGAAAGGGATCTTGTTGGATTCCTAAAACTATTTTAATGGATTATCCTTTTGGCCTTAAAGGAACTCGATACTTTTTCTCTAATTCTTTGTCTAAAGAAACATCTCTTACGGTTTTAGAATCAAAATCTCCTTCAAAAAACCATCCCTGGGTTGTATTCTTTATCCTGTCTTCTTCGGTCTGGTATTGGAAGGAAACCAAATAGAGAGAATCTGTAAAGTGATAAAAATATTTCATCATTCCTGAGGCCCTTTCTATTTCTCGGTCGATTTCATCGATCAGCTTTTTCGCCTCTTCAGAAAGGTCTTTTGCCTTTAAAAAACCTTTCCCTCGAGGGAGGAGATAGAATTGAATGGACACATAATCTTCTTTGAGTTGATTAATCCGTTGAGCAAAATATTTTGGATCGTTTTCGATCAGTAATTCAGATGCAAGACTTCCATCCCTTAAAAACCCCAAGTCCTTCATTTTAACTAACCCTCTTTTTATCTTTTCCATGGATCCCTTAAAATTCTCGAGTAAACTTGGTCCATATTTCTCTGAATCATAGAGCTCCCCTACAGAAATGGCATTTTCTGCTTTCCACCCAATCACCTTTAAATCCCCTTTAATCTTTTCTGATAGGTTTTGAATCTCTTCATAGAGATCATTTTTCCCTCTGGTATATTTTTTAACCAACTCAATGACCTGTTTCTTCCTCTCCATTTCCTCTTCATAAAAGCTTTTCGTCTCCTTGGAGGGAGGTTCTACTGGAAATCGATCCAGAACGATCGATTTATAATGATAGAAGGCTGTAAATTAGTAGATTAGAAAAAGAAAGATGGCTATTGCTACTGCCAACATAGAGATGACAACGATTTTATCCCTTTTTTCCATAGTATCATCCCCTCAAAGGATTGAAGTTTGCTGCTGCTCTTTTTGATTATCTAATGAAGGGTAAAAACTGTTCATCCCACCCAAATAGGATTTTAATATTATAATTTTAAGAAAATATCAAGCATTTTTTATGGTGCTAA
>JBBIRT010000059.1:0-20035 GCA_037441725.1 Deltaproteobacteria bacterium
AAGAAAGGGATATTTTCCATTTTTTGGGGTGTTCGAAGACATAAGGAATAAGAATAATGATCGCCATCAAAGCAGAAGGAATATCTAAGACCTTTCGATCGGGATGGTGGAAGAGACGTAGGAAAGAAGCCCTGAAAGGAATCGATCTTCAGATTGAGAAAGGTGAGATCTTTGGGGTATTAGGTCCCAATGGAGCTGGGAAGACTACACTTATGTCTATCCTTTGCACATTACTCCTTCCTGATCAAGGCCATGTCCATATCTTGGGGATGGATGGGCTCCGTGATGGAAGGCAGATCAGGGAGAAAGTAAACGTAGTCAGTGGAAATGCAAACTTTCTCTGGAGTCTCACGGTCAAGGAGAACCTCCACTACTGTGGCATGCTTTATGGACTTTCAGGAAGGGAGCGGGATCAAAAGGTTGAAGCCCTCATAGACCTTTTTAATCTAAAAGAGTATAGAAACATCCCCTTTGATGAACTCTCTACCGGAATAAAACAGCGGCTCTCTCTCGCCAAATCACTTATTAACAATCCAGAGATTCTCTTTTTAGATGAACCAACGGTAGGCCTTGATCCAGATATCTCCATCCGAATTCGTGAAGAGATTCTTTCCATTCATAGGGAGAAAAAGATGACCCTCCTGGTTACCTCCCATAATATGAAGGAAGTAGAGTATCTCTGTGGTCGCATTGCCTTCTTAAAACATGGGAGAATCCTAACCATTGGAACCGCAGAGGCCTTAAGAAAAATGATTCGGGTGGGTGATCAGATCAAGATTGAATATGAAGGAAATCTCAATGAGGATGAATTGATCCATCTCGATGGGGTGATTAATTTTTCAATATTCGATCATCAATGTGAAATTATAGTGGATGATGGAGAAAAGAGATTGGGCGCTTTAATCACCCATCTTGTCCAAAATGGAATCCAGATTAAAAAAATTACAATGGGGCAGACCGATTTAGAGGATGTTTTTGTTGAATTTGCTAAGGGCTCTGATCTTGAGAAAAATTTTGAGGAATGTTGAAATGTCATCAATGGATTTTCAAAGGAGGCTGATTCAAACCTGGGCCTTTGTATTCAAGAACTGGATTATTGCAAAGAGGAATATCTTTACTCTCTTTGAGATCCTCTTTTGGCCTGTGGTGGGCTTTTTTTCCGTGGGCTTGCTCACCAGCTTTCTGGAATTGGATCCTAATAAAACAGGATTCATTCTCGTTGGGATCATCTCCATGAGTGTCATCCAGGTCTGTCAGATTGATGTGGCCTATGTCCTCTTATACGATCTCTGGTCCAAGTCTCTCAAACATACCTTCATCGCTCCTGTCCAACCCCTTCAATTAATTTTTGGTTCCTGGTTGATTGGAGTGATTCGGTCTCTTTTTGTTTTTCTGTTGCTTTCGATCTTTAGCGCTCTCGCCTTTGACTTTGACTTCTGGAGACCTGGGTTGGGTCCACTTGCCCTCTTTCTCTTGGGATTATTTTTGACAGCAGCATCCGTTGGCATGAGCGTATGCATCCTGGTCCTCATTTTTGGGTATATGGCTGATGTAGCGGCTTGGTCTTTAAGTAGTTTGATGGCTCTGGTCTGCGGGATCTATTATCCTGTCTCCATCCTTCCTTTTCCACTGCCTCAAATAGCCCAAGCCATTCCATTGACCTATTTCTTGGCCTATTTCCGTTCCTTTTATGGGTTTAGTGAGGGTTTCCAAAATGTTTTAGGTTGGGGGTTTGGTTTGGCTGGTTTTTATGTCGTGGTGGAAGCTTTTCTTTTTAAAGTGGTGCTTCAGCGAGCAAGAAAGAATGGTATCCTTCTCAAACTTTCGGAATAAATCTAATTAGGCTCTTAGCGAGGTTACCCCAAACGATGGGTTCTGAATTCAAAGGGATTCCCATAGCTTCTTAATCTTTTCTTTGCTAAGCTTAAGATAGTCTCTATCCCTTGAGAAGACCTCAAGGGTAATCGTTTCATCATATTGTGCCTCTTTTAGTCCCCTCATTATTTTTTCAAAATCAATCGTTCCTGCCCCAATGGGTAGATGACTATCTTCTTTACCAAAATTGTCATTTGCATGGACATGGCCAATTCTATAACCATGAAGGCGAATAAACTCAATAGATTTATTTTTTCCACCCCCAAGATTTGCATGGCCGATATCTAAAGTCAACCTGATTTCTGGAAAGGATTCGAAAATGGATTGAAATTCTTCAGGTTGGGAGAAAAGATGGGCCTGAGGAAACATATTTTCAATACAGAGGGTAATGTTAAGATTGATTGATTTTCTTAAAATGGCCTCAAGTGATTCCATTGCATATTTTTTGGCTTTGTCCGGAAGGAACTTCCCTAAACCTGTGATAAACCCAGGGTGAAGGACAACCTTTTCAATACCCAATTCTGCTGCTGCCTCCAGGGCTTCAAAATTTTCCTGAAGGGAAGCTTTTCTCAAGCTATCATAAAGATCTGAAGTCCAAACAAATGTCGGAAGATGCCCCATCATCCCCATTTTATATCGTTGAAGGGATTCTAAAATAAATCGCTTTTGAGTTAAGATTTTGCTTGGGAGACCCTCTGGAGGGTCCATCGTCAGCTCTAAATAATCGAAGCCCAACTCCCCGATCTCTTCAATCTCTTTGAGAAGAGGTTTTATTGGAAAATTCATTGCCCCATATTTCATCTCTTACCTCATCCTTTACTCATTAGAAGCCTATTTTTAATTCATCCCTCTAAACTCACCACTCCACACTTTGTCCTTTCTTTTTCGCTTCTCTAATCCAGATCCTTATCTTGGCCTTTTGTTGAAGACTTTCTTCTTCCAATAATGGTTTGATCTTTCCATATAATTGATTCGGATCTTCTTCTGCAAGATCAGAAATGGAATGAATATCAACCTTTTCTAATATTTGGAGGTTCTTCATTCCAAGGCCTTTCAATTGAACTAATTGGGCTTTTTCAATCCATTGTGCAAGCGCCTCCTTAGGGATAAGAAGGCGAAGGGCCAGTTCATCCTTCTCCTTCTTATCTTTTGTCCTTAAGATGAGATCATCAAGAGTGGTTATTCCTACCCTTGGAAGTTCCAGTCGATATTTTGGTTCTATCCAATAGGCATCCTTGAGCCTCGGATAGAAGGAATCGACTGTTTTAGCGTCGATGCAATTAAAGATTAGAACGGAGAAACTTCCTATCAGGATAATGGTTAAGATAATCATATTGGGTTTTGTTTTCCTTTCAGCGTTGACAAGATAGTTTAACTCTTCCCACCCTCTTTGGAATCGAAATAATGAGATGAAGTTATACATCACATAACACTGGACCGCAAAGGGAGGAAATCCTAAGAAACCGAGAAAAGGCATTTCAAACCCTTTCATCTCTTCGAAAAAAGGAACAGTATAAATCCATTTTGAGAGGGCCCAATAGTTCCAAAACTCCCAGAGGATTCCACAGATCAGTCCAGAAAGAAGTAAAAGATATATTTTCCGTGGGTTTCCGTTCTCAATCTCTCTCAGTAGAGATTTTCCACCCCATCGGTATACAAGAGGATCTAAAAGAAATGTGAATCCAACCCAAATAAGGGGAAAACAATAGATGGGAATAAGTATTGAAGAAATAAGAAAGAGGGCACCCAATCCAATGAACGTATAATGGACCTTTTGGGTAAAGACAGTTCCTTTTGATTTGGTATGCCTCAGGAATCCTATGCTTTCTAAAAATTCAGTCGTCTCAAACATTCCTGGGAGGACTGTTCCATAGGCAATTGCATAGCCTGACCACCGTTGAATTAGGGAATGGGGGAGGTTGATATAATACCAATTTTTCAAGGAAAGATTGGCAGATTCAAAGATAAGCCAGATAAAGATTGACCAGGGAATCATTAAAAGGAATTCTTTGGTTCGATTAAGAATTAAGGAATTTCCTTTTAATCGATAGATGATGGCGTCAATGAAAAGGATATAGGACCACCAGGCAAAGCAATAAAACCAGCTATAGAATGGTTCGATCTTTTTAAAAAGAAGGATTTCAGAGAGGATAAGTAAAATGATTCCAAGATAACCGTGGATGGGAAAAGATCCTTTCATCAATCTCAAATTTAGCACATTCAATCTTTACAAACAAATCTTTAAAGGGTCATGCATCTTTAAAATTTTCTCCGACCTCCCTGCCTAATTCTTTTTCCCAACCCTATTGATGGGCTACGGGTAAGTTTACATTTGTTATAAAATATGGTAATTTCTTAATGAATATTGAGAACGAGAGGGCTAAAATAGAATGATATTCGGTAAAAAGGAGTTCATTGAAAAGCTATGTAAAGAATTTGATATAGCGATTCTCTACGCTTTTGGAAGCCGATCTAAGGAGGTGCTGGAATTTTTTAAAAAGGAGAAAGAAAAACTATCTTCTAAATGCTCTGATGCGGATATTGGAGTCAAAACGACTAAGGGGAAAAGGCTCAATATTCAAGAGAAGGTTCAATTAGCCATCCTTTTTGAAGAGCTCCTGGGAGTCAACCAAGTCGATTTGGTGGATCTTTCTGAGGCTGATCCTTTTCTTGCTGCTGAGATTATTCGTGGGGAAAGGATTTTTGCACGAAGTGAAGTCCAAGCTGATGAATATGAACTCTATGTCCTCAGACGGGCAGGAGACCTTATACCACTGGAGAGGGAGAGACAGCGCTTGATTTTTAAGGAGGATTGATGACACCTGGTTTAATTTCAAAGAAGGTGATTGGAGACCGTTTAGACTTAGTCGAAAGGATGATTCATGAAATTCAGTCTCTGCCTTTAGAAAGTTATGAAGAGTTTGCTAAGGATAGAAGGAATATCTGGGCAGCAGAGTCATGTCTGAGGAGGAGCCTCGAGGCCCTGTTGGATATAGGGAGGCATATATTAGCCAAAGGTTTTGCAACAGGTGTGGGTGAATACAAAGAGATCCCCAAAAGACTTGGTGAGTTTGGCTTATTCTCTCCTTCAGAAGTTGAACTATTAAGGACATTAGCTGGTTATCGTAATCGCCTGATCCATTTTTACCATGAGATTAGCGAAAAAGAGTTATATAAGATATGTTGTGAGCAACTTGGAGATTTACAGAAAGTGAGTCATGCCTATCTCCGATATATCAAAGAGCATCCAGAAATGATGAATGATCACCTTTAAAATTTCATGAGGAGGATATGGGTTTCGAGGATTTATCTCTTTACGAATTGTCCAGAATGGTAAGAAAAGGGGAGATCAAGTCGAAAGAGCTTGTTGAGGGGTATCTGGAGCGAATTCAAAAGTATGATGGTCCAAATGGGATTAATGCCTATATCACAGTGGCGGGTGATTCTGCTTTAAAGGATGCTGAGGTGCTTGATCGACTTTTACAAAAGAAAAGGTTTAAAGGTCCACTCCACGGGTTACCCATCGCTATCAAAGACACAATTGATACAAAAGGGATTCGGACCACTGGAGGTTCAAAGATCCTCTCCACATGGATCCCTTCAACCGATGCCTATGTAGTGAAAAGGTTAAAAAAGGCAGGTGCCATTATTCTGGGAAAGACCAATACACATGAATTTGCTTTTGGAATTACGACCAATAATCCCCATTATGGGCCAACGCGAAATCCTTATGATTTATCGAGGATTCCAGGAGGATCAAGTGGAGGATCAGGAGCAGCTACCGCTGCTGGCCTTTGTGCAGCAGCCATAGGATCGGATACTGGAGGGTCGATCAGGATTCCAGCCGCCCTTTGTGGAGTGGTTGGACTTAAACCTACTTTTGGGCGAGTTGGCAGGACAGGTTTGATGTATTTATCTTTTACGAGAGATGTAATTGGGCCGATCACTCGAACGGTCAAGGATTCTGCCATGATCTTGGAAGTGATTGCAGGAAAGGATCCTGATGATCAGGAAAGTGCCCTTAGGCCTGTGCCAAATTATTCTAAAACATTAAGAGGAAGTTTGAAGGGGAGAATTTTTGGAGTCCCGATGAGATATATCTCTGAGATCATCCATCCCGATACTCAGAAAGTAATGGATGAGTCAATAAAGGCAATTAAGAGAATGGGAGGTTTGATCAAAGAGATTGAGATCAAATATCTTGATCTGGCCCGTGAAGCTGATTTTAATGTCGTGATGGCTGAAGCGATTTATTTACTGGAGAAGTACCTTAAAACCTTTGATCCCCAGGCTACCCTTGAGAAGTATTTGGAGCAGATGGGATCTGATGTGAGGGCAATATTTGCGCATCAAAAAGGTACTCCTGAATCAAATCCAGTCCCTGGCTATATTTATGTGAAGACCCTTCGAGAGGACTGCAAAAGAGTGTCCTTAGGTTTCAAAGAAGCCCTTTCTCATGTGGATGGATTGCTTTTCCCAACCACCCCTCTACCTGCATGTAAAATCGGGGAAGATATGGAGATAGAGATTCAGGGTAGAAAAGAGAGCACCTTCATGACCTATATTCGTCATTGTATGCCCATCAATGTAGCCGGTTTTCCAGCCATATCCGTTCCTGCCGGCTATAGTCAAAACGGCCTTCCAATTGGTTTAGAAATTGTGGCTCGACCCTGGGAAGAGGATAAGCTATTCAATATGGCTTATGCCTTTGAACAAGCCACCCAGGTGAGAAGACCCCCTAAACTATAATTCACTCAAGGAAGGTTTCTTAGAATTCCACTGGGTGACCTGCTCATAAGCATAGGCAGCCCGTAGAAGGGTTTCTTCGTGGAAAGGACGTCCTATCAGTTGTAGTCCGGTTGGAAGGCCATCCTTTGAGAATCCACACGGGACAGTAATGGCAGGGAATCCATTCAGGTTAAAGGGTCGAGTATATTGGGTTAAGAGGGAGATGATATTAAGATTTTGATTTTCTAATTTAATTTTAGATGTCCCGATCGGAAAGGCGGTTACGGGCACGGTTGGGCAAACCAGAAGGTCTACTTTATTTAAAAGATCAAGACTCTCACGATAAAAAATCAGGCGTGCTCTTTGGGCCTGGATATATTCAATGCCTGAAAAAAAGATCCCTGACTCCAGACGGAGACGGACAGGAGGGTAAATTTCAGAGGCCCTTTCCTTTATCAATTTGCCGTAATAAGCAGTGGCCTCTACGGATTGTATAATACTTGCGATAGGTGTGGCATAACGGAGAAAGGGCCAGGTGAGTTCAGAGATCGTAGCCCCCAGTTCTCTATATTGGTCAAAAGCTTCTGTTACTGTCTTTCTCACTTTTGGGTCAATGGGAAGTTTAAAAAATTCTTTTATAACCCCCAAACGCAATCCTTTAATGTTTTGAGTGAGGGCCTTGGTATAGTCAGGGATGGGGATAGGGATAGAAGTTGGATCGTTGGGATCGTATCCAGCCACAGCATTCAAGATCAAAGCGCAGTCCTTCACTGAGCGGGCCATGGGTCCAGGGTGGTCTTGACTCCAGGCAAGGGGGGTCATGCCATATCGGCTGATCAGTCCATAGGTTGGTTTTAGACCCACAAGGCCACAGAGGGCAGAGGGGATACGAATTGATCCCCCTGTATCACTTCCTATAGCCAATGAACACTCTCCTGAGGCTACTGCCGACGCACAACCTCCACTGGATCCTCCAGTGATAAGGATGGGATTGTAGGGATTATGCATGTGACCATATTCTTCATTTTCTCCTGTAACGCCATAAGCAAAGGGATGGAGATTTAATTTTCCGAGGAAGATCGCCCCTGCTTTTCTCAGTCTATTAAAAAGGGTGCAATCGAAATCAGGAATGAAATGATCAAATATTTTAGATCCAGAGGTGTTTCGAATTCCCTTCACATAGAAGATATCCTTTAACCCAAATGGAATACCATGAAGGGGACCAAGGTATTGGCCTTTTTGGATTTTCTTTTCTGCTTTACGAGCCTCTTCTATTGCCTGCTCAGGCCTTAAGGTAATAAAGGAATTTAGCTTGGGTTCAAGATCTTCAATACGAGAGAGATGGGCTTGGATGACCTCTACAGGAGATAATTCCTTTTTCTGGATGAGATGTGCAAGCTGGCCAACGCTGAGATAATAAATCTCATTTGAATCTATTTTTAGATCCCTTTTTTCTCTGGGTCTTTGGATAAGTCTGTTGCCAAATTTTTTTATTTCGAGAGAAAGGAAAGGGACAAGAGTTGGGGTGGGTTCTATGTCTCTTAAATCAAGTTCTTTGATACCCTGAAGATTTAAGAGGGTTTTTTGAACATAATGATATAGTTCTTCAATATGGGGATCAGAAATTTTTAAACCAAATGCCTTTGCGATGGAGAGAAAAGTTCTCTTATCCATTGAATCTTCTCGGTCAAAGAATATCACCCCATGGGATTAAAAACCATCAAATCCCTAAAAATGCTTCTCTGACGTAGTCATTTCCTAAAAGCTCAGAACTTTTTCCCTCCAAGGTAATCCTTCCTGTTTCCATGACATAAGCACGGCTGGCAAACTTCAAGGCATAATAAACATTTTGCTCTACCAGTAGAATGCTAATTCCGCGCTGCCTCAGTTTCTCCGAAGTTTCGAACACCTCAAGAGCCACTAAGGGTGATAATCCTTGCGAAGGTTCATCCAACATCAGTAATTCAGGATTCGACATGAGGTTTCGACCAATGGCTAACATCCTTTGTTCCCCGCCACTCAGTGTGACGGAGAGCTGGTTCTCTCTCTGTTTCAACAATGGGAATATTTCATAAACTGTATTGAGCATAGCTTTTGTTTTGGTTTTTGCCCTTGAGCTGTATGCGCCAAGAAGTAAATTTTCACGGACCGAGCAGTTGGTAAATAATTTTCTATCCTCAGGGACGAATGATATCCCTAAACTGACTTTTTTATAGGGAGGTAGGTTAGTTATTTCTTTATGGTGAAAATGGATCGTTCCTGATGATGGTTTAATCAGCCCAACAATACTGTTTAAAAGGGTTGTTTTGCCTGCCCCATTAGAACCTATCAAGGCTACAATCTCATTCCGCTTCATTTCAAGCGAAACGTTCCAGAGAATCTGCAGGCCCCCTCGCATTACATCTAAGTTTTTAATCTCCAACATAGGCTTTTCCCAGGTAGGCCTCAATCACCTTAGAATCTTTTACTATTTCTTCAGGCTTTCCGTCAGCTATCTTCATTCCTTGGTTAAGCACAATCACACGTCGTGAGAGCCCCATCACGGCGCGCATATTATGTTCAATGATAAAAATGGTAATCCCATCATTATGTAATCCTTGAATATTATTAGTAATTTCCTTGGTTTCTTTAGGATTTAAACCTGCCATGACTTCGTCTAAAAGTAAGAGTTTGGGTTTGGTTGCGAGCGCCCTTGCAATCTCGAGCATCCTTTGTTCGAACACAGCTAAGTTTGAAGCAAGCGTTTCTCTTTTTTTTGCCAATCCAAATTTTTCAAGGATCTGATTAATTTTTAACTTTATTTCAGGGGTGGGTTTGTCTTTATCGCTTCCAAAAATTGATGCAGCCAGGATATTTTCGTACACGGTCATGGTGGGAAAAGGTTTGGGTATCTGGAAGGTTCTGGCTATTCCCAACTTACAAATTTCATGGGCTTTGGATCCGGTGATGTCCTTTCCATCAAATTTTATTGTTCCAAATGTGGGAGGAAACGTACCTGTGATGACATTAAAGAGCGTTGTTTTTCCAGCTCCATTAGGACCAATCAAAGCAACCAGATCACCCTGATCAATATAAAAGTCTACATCGCGAAGGGCACAGAGTCCTCCAAAATGCCTTGTGACCTTTATGACCTCAAGCAACCTCATAGATGATATGCCCTATTTATCCCAGTCCGTGTTTCGAACAGCTTTTTTAAGAAACTTTCCTGTCATTCCATCTGGCAGACTCAGGATCACCGTGATCATTATAATCCCAAGAATGATCATAAAATAGTCTTTGAAGGTTGTGAGTAAATACTCTTCTAACAATGAAATCACAATGGCTCCCACAATCGGTCCTAAGAATGTTGCTGCTCCGCCAAACAAGGTCATTATCGCAGGCATAAACGAATATAAGGGATTAAATGCGATCCCTGAGTCAATGTAGCCCCATCGAGGGGCAAATGTAGCGCCCAATAATCCAATGAACATGCTGCTTACAGCAAAACCCAAGATTTTGTAAAAAGTGGTATTCACACCACAATGAATAGCTGCATCTTCACATTCCCCGATCATCCTTAAAGCAAGGCCCAACTTCGTCCTCTTGAGAAGGAGGATAGAGACGAGTATGATGAAAGTGATGATCAATATGGGATAATAAACATCAATGGGGAGGATGAACCTGCCTCGGGTCCCAGTGACCTGCATCTCCCAAAATAAAATGGCATTATTCAGAAGTTCAGCCAATCCAAAAGTGAATATAGCAAAATAGATGCCCTTCAATCTCAGAGTGACAAGACCAACGCCAAACAACGCAAAGAAAAAGTTGATGGCTGCTGCTAAGAAAAGAACGATGGGAAGGGGTAAAGATCTGCTAAAGATGGCTGTAATGTAGATGCCTATCCCAAAGAAGGCCGCTGACCCAAGTGATACATATTTGGTGGTTCCACTAAAGAAATGCCAGCTTACAGCCAATCCAATCCAGCACATTACACTGGTCAGCAAGGCCAAATAGTAGGTTTTGACAAAGAGGGGAGCCAATGCCAACAAGATAAAAATTAAAAAAGGGGACCATTTTAGATGTTCTGAAATTTTTGTTTTATTCATATCCAAATCCATTCATCTTGCGAAAAGACCTTTAGGCCTGATCAGAAGAATGAATATCAATACAGCATAAACGACAACCAGTGTTAAAGCCGGATGGATGACCCTCATTGTAATATAGGTAAGGTAACCAAATGCAAAACCCCCGGCGATATTCCCCTTAAAACTACCAATCCCTGCTAAAATGACTAACATGAGGGCAATTAAGGTGTAAGGAGTCCCCATGAACGGATTGATCGTTGAATATAAAACACTAATTAAAGTTCCTGCCCATCCTGCCAACAAAATCCCGAGACTGAATGACGTGGCACAGATATTAAAGATATTGACTCCAATGAGCTGAGCGCCGTCAGGCTGCTCCACTGCAGCTCTCATGGCTATGCCTACCTTCGTGAAACGTAAGAACAGATAAAGGAACCCGTTTATGGCAATGGATATTAACGCAATGGTAATCCTATTGATTTCAAAATTTGCACCCAGAATATCGATCATCCCGAGTGAAAATGCTTCATAACCCCTGTAGTTGGCCGTCCATAGGACGATTGCCAAGTTCTGAATTACAAACGAAAGGCCAAAGCAGAGGAGAAGGGATCTGAACTCGAGTTCCTCTCCTGATCTCGATGACCTGACCATTCTTCCGAGAAGTACCATATAGATCAATAATCCTATTAGGAACATGAAGGGCCCAACAATAATCACAGAGGCAAACGGATTCATACCGAAAAGGGTAAAGCAGAAATAGGTGAGGTAGGCTCCAATCATTAAGAATTCTCCGTGGGCTACGTTAAGGATCCTTGTCACTCCATATTGCAGGTTGAGCCCTACCGCAACAAGGGCATAAAGAGCTCCTAAGATTGCACCTCCAATCAGTATATCTACTAAAATTCGCAGATCCATAGACTTACTTCAAACTTTCAGATGGAATTAAATCTCAATCTCTATTTTGCTATCGTTTAAAATTAAGAGACTGTGTCAATACGACACAGTCTCTTAACAGGCGGAAGTACCCATGATTGGAGCGGATTTTACTTAACCAATTTTTATTTTTCCCATTGGGGTTTGGGAATCCATTTGGCCGTAGCTCTATCTGACGGCCATACCACTTTCAGCATCTCTTCACCCTGCCACTGACAGAGGTAACCTGCTTTAGGAACATCCAAATAGACATTTTCCCAATTCCACTTTCCAGGACCAAGCACGGTGTCAAACGTTCCAGTGGCAAGGGCGTCTCTTACTTTCACACGGTTAAGCCCTTGTTTTTCAATGGCTTTAAATAACATTTCATAGCATACATAGGCCGCTATTGTATTGGCCCCAGGGTAAGCCCCAGCCGATTTCTTGTATAGGTCTGCAAGCTCCCGTAATTTGGGAGTAGATTGATAATCAACTTCAAACCCATGATATTCCATGATCCCTGTCAATGCTTTGATACCAAATGCCGGTACCATGATCATTGGATATTGAGATCCTGGACCCATAATCATTATTTTTGGTGAAAATCCAAGTTCCATCGATTGTTTCAATAATAATGTTCCATCCCCTGGGTAGGTGGAAGCCCATAACGTGTCTACATTAGCTTCTTTAAGTTTCTTTATGATTGGGGAAAGGTCTGAAACATTTAATGGATAAAGCTCAGGACCGATCACCACCGACATGCCTCTTTTCCCGAGTTCTGCTTTTACATGTCCTGTCCACTCTATGCCATGTAGATCACTTATACCGATAATCCCAATACGAGAGGCATTTGCCCACTGGAAGAAATCTGCAGTATACTGAGCTCCAAAGGGTGGTTGGCTTAGTACTGGAAACATCCATTTGGCACCCTTTGCTTTAATGAGGTCTACTATTTGACCACTTCCCATTGCATGAGCAATGAGCGGATAATTATGTTTTTCATAAAGCGATAGAACTGCAAAGTTTTGAGAGGTTCCCCAAGGAGCAAACATGAAGTCAACTTTATCCTTCACCATACATTTTTCGGTTAGTCTAATTAAGGTTTCAGTGTCACTTTTTGAGTCATATTTTTTTAGCTCGATCGGAAGCTTCTTCCGGTATTCGGGAATATAAAGCCCGCCTTTAGCATTGTATTCGTTAATCAGTATTTCCATCCAGATAGTGCCCCAAACATGGGGACCTGGTGCAAATACACCCGTAAAGGCATCAACATATCCTATAGCTATTTTTTCTTTAGCTGCCGGTGCAGCTTGCGCATAGATAGAAAAAACAAAAAAGAGTACCAATACAACCCAACACCCTAAAAAAAACTTTCTTTTCATAAATTTACCTCCTTTCTAAAGATTTGGTTAATAATACCTTATTTCTAAAATAGAATTACTCTTTTCCTACATTTGATAATGAAGCTCTTAGTTATTTAAAGATGTTCTTCTCTCCCTGACAGAATACACTAAACCCCCAAACATTACCTTGAAGTAAATCGGAAATTTTAAGTTTTAATGGGCTAAGAGAGAAATTTGATCGATTGAGCGATCAATTATCATAAATAAAAAACCTTGTCAAGAAAAAAATATGAGAGCTCTTAAAACTTCCAAGAATGAATGGAGAGGTGTAATTCCAAAACTTTTGAATGCAGGTGTTTAATTTGATAAAGCAGAGCATTTTAAAAAGGGGTGGGTAAAAGTCATTTTATTAAACTAATCATAGCCTACCAGTGCATAAGCAATTCTGTAGTTATGGGACAAGCTGAGGTCTCTGCTATAAAATTTTCTCTGACATCTCCGCCCAATTCCCTGAATGAGTAATGCATTACCGAGCTCTGTAAAATATTTTTTGGCTTGCAGGGCTACATAAATGGTTTGCTAATTAGATGAAAAATAAATATAATTATTTTGTTGATGAAAATATTCAATCTAAATTTGGATGAAAGGAGAGAAGGGAATGATTCATGGTGAGACACAAGAGCTTTTCAATGCTGCTGACTATTTTGTTGATCGAAATATTCGTCAGGGACGCGGTCATAAGATTGCCATCTATACAGAATATAGGAATTATACCTACAACGATATCCAAAAAATGGTAAACAAAACGGCCAATGCCTTGTTGGATTTAGGAGTGCGCATTGAGGATCGGGTGATGATGCTCATGCTCGATGTTCCCCAATTCTATGCGATCTTCTGGGGGGCCATCAGGATGGGAGCGGTCCCCATTCCTGTCAATACCATGATGACTCCAGAGGATTATGAATATTATCTAAATGATAGCAGAGCCAGAGTTCTTGTTGTATCCACAGAACTTCTTCCACTCGTGAACCAGATTCAGGGAGATTTGCATTACCTCCGAGATATCATCGTCATCTCTGAAAAGGAAGGTCCTCATATCCCATTTCGTCAAAAATATAAACGTGCACCTGCAACCATCAAAACAGCTTTTACTACTCGAGATGATGTGGGTTTCTGGCTATATAGTTCAGGATCAACGGGTTCACCCAAAGGTGCCATTCATTCTCAATATGATATGGTGGTGACCTCAGAGGCGGTTGGACAGCATATCCTAAATCTGACTGAAGATGACATCTGTTTCTCAGGAGCAAGGCTCTTTTTTGCTTATGGTTTAGGAAATGGAATGTATCTCCCCATGTCTGTAGGAGCCTCTGCAGTTCTCAATCCAAATCGCCCAACACCAGAAATCATCTATAAGTATCTTAAACGATTTCGACCAACCGTCTTTTTTGGAGTTCCCACTCTTTATGGCCAAATGCTGGAATATAAAGAAAAACAAGATCGACTTACAGGGACCCGGCCTGATCCTAATTCAGATCACGAACTCTCTTCCGTCCGAATCTGTATCTCTTCGGGTGAGGCCTTACCAATGGATATTTATTACCGTTGGAAAAAACGATTCGGAATTGATATCCTTGATGGAATGGGATCGACAGAGATGCTTCATATGTTCCTTTCCAATCGATTGGGAGATTTAAAACCAGGCTCTACAGGTAAGCCTGTTCCAGGATATGAAATCAAGCTTGTGGATGACGAGGGGAAAGAAGTCCCTCAGGGAGAGATCGGCACCTTAATGGTTAAAGGAAACAGTGCAGCCCAGTTTTATTGGCGAAAAAGGGAGAAGACCCGACAAACCATGCAGGGTGAATGGATTAATACAGGTGATAAATACTATGTGGATCAAGATGGATTTTACTGGTGTGCAGGCCGGGCAGATGATATGCTAAAAGTGGGAGGGATATGGGTTTCTCCTGTGGAGATTGAAAATTGTTTATGCCTCCATCAGGCCGTTCGAGAGTGTGCAGTGGTTGGCCATAAGGATGATCAAGGATTGATCAAGCCCAAAGCCTTTGTCGTCCTAAATGAAGGATTTGATGCCTCAGAGGATTTATCAGAAGAGCTAAAGAAATGGGTTCTCGATCGATTGGCCAAATATAAGTATCCACGTTGGATAGAATTTGTATCGGAACTCCCCAAGAGTACAACAGGGAAGATCCAAAGATTTAAACTTCGTTAGTCAATAGGTAAACAAACTTTGTCATCCAATGTACAAAATATTCAATCAAATCTTCATTTTTGGGGCTTATGGCTTAATGAGTAAATAGAAATACATTTTAGATATCAATTAGTTAGAATAGTCATTACCCTTTTATCTTAGGGTTATAAAGTTTGGCATAAATTATGCCATGAATAATTAATATCTTAGAATATGATAACATCAATCCTTGGGAATCTATTAAATTATAAAAGATCAATTTATAAGAAAGTTCCAGAATCTCCCCATTTGATGTTAGCAGGAATCAATCAAAAGGTTTTTCTCAATCAGTGGGGAGAACCAGAAACACAGGTCGGACTTAACAGGATAGGGAGATTGAATAAATTAGGAACCGTTTTTTTAATTACTGAACCCAATCAAGAAACACCCATTTCGATATGGATCTATAAAAAGCAAAACAGGGTTCTCTTTTTTACAAAAGAGAGATTGGTTTCCCATTTCAATTTTAAAAAGTTCAGAACGATCGCATCCACTCAGACCTAAGCCTGATTTCACCTCTAAGGGCGGCCTCCATTAAATCGAGAACCTTCTGTTTATCCCTCGGAAACCATGCCCTCATAGGTAAATAGTTTGAGGCGTGATTGGAAGAAAAGAACCCTCCACTCAAATGAGTATATTCAATCAACTCCTTCATCTCGATCAAGAGCCCTCTTTCATCAGGCATTTCAAAATCCCCCTTTTGATGCTCTTCATAGAGAGGGGTCCCCGGAATCAGGATTAAGGTGAGGATACTGACATATTGGGGATCCATAGCGCTAAGCAATCTCCCGGTTGACCTAGCATGAATAAGAGATCTTTCTTTTCCTCCAATTCCTAAAAGGACAGTGACTGTAAGTTCTATCCCTGCCTTTTTAACCCTTTGGCCCATCTCAAGGCACTCTCGGGCTGTTGATCCTTTACAGATTTTCTTTCGGATTTCGTCGTCTCCTGTCTCCACACCCAGGTAGACCCTTCCCAATCCATTTTCCCTCAACACAGCCAATTCTTCAGGAGACTTCATCCTGATGCTTTTTACGTTCGCATAGGTTCCTACGCGTCTGACCCAGGGAAGATTTTCTTTAATCTTCTGAAGGATCCACATCAGCCTGTGTTGGGGAATAATTAAGGCATCTCCATCCATCAGGAAAACCCGATCCATTTCCTTCATATATTTTGATGCAAAAAGGATATCTTTTAAAATGATATCCTCCTGCTTAATCCGGAAAGGTTTTTCCTTATAGGTTCCACAAAAAGAGCATCGGTTGTGGGAGCACCCCAAAGTCACCTGAAGCAAAATACTGGATGCCTCAGGTGGAGGACGAATACAGGGACCTTCATAGTGCATCCCTTCTAATTCGATTGTGGAGTCCATCGATTACTGTCCTTTGTATTCAGGTTTTTTCCCTTCTGCCAGTGCACGAAGTCCTTCTTTATAATCTTCACTCTGGAGCATTTCCTCGAAAAAAGAGAGTTCCAGTTTCAATCCATCTTCAAGGCTCATGGATTGGCCTCGAATCATGGCCTCTTTTGCCCTACGGATTCCATGGGGAGAGTTTTCACAGATTCTCATCGCCCACTCTTTCGCTGTAGGCAAGAGTTGATTCAATGGGACGACCTTGTTGACCAATCCAACCCTATAGGCTTCTTCTGCACTTATGGGGATTCCTAAAAAGATCATTTCTGCTGCTTTGGCCGGGGAGACTAATCTCGGGAGCCTTTGGGTTCCACCCAAACCGGGTAATAGTCCCCGTCCTACTTCAGGCATTTGTAAATAAGCATTTTCGGATGCTATCCTGATGTCACAGGCCAATGCAATCTCGAGTCCACCCCCTCTGGCAGGGCCGTTGATGGCAGCAATCAGAGGCTTCCAAATTTCGAGACCTCTTAAAATAGTGGGTGGGACTTGAAACAATTTGTCTGCCCATGGGCGGAGTAGCTTTTCATGATCAGCACCAGTAGAAAAAGCTTCTCCTGCCCCTGTAATAATAGCCACTTGAAGTTCTGGATCATCTCTAAAATCAATTAAGGCACTGCTAAAGGCCTGGAAAATTTCAGCATCAAGACGGTTAAGTCTCTCTGGACGATTAAGGGTGATTGTAACGATTCTACCTTCTTTTTCATAAAGAACGACCATTTCATTTTCCTTTCTTTAAATGGATGATGAAGCCTGAGCCTCTGTTTTCTTTTCAAGAATTATAAAAAAAGGTTTTACCCTGAGTCAAGAAATGTGAGAATTAAATTGGCAATAGAATTCTAAACCCATTCTTCGATCCATTTGATATTTTGCAGACCATTGGGTAAGATTAAAACTAATGTATTTCTTTAATCAGGGATAGGTCATTTCATGAAACCCAGGAAACCTTCTTTCACCTTTAAATCCTTTCAGGAGCTGAGGGCTTTACTTGAGAAACAATCTTTTCCTCCTCAGAAGTTTAATACTGATTTTATAGGTCATCAGGTGGGAGAGAATCCTGAGATGGAGGAGAGACTTTTTAAGCAGGCCATGGAAGGTGTGACTCCAATTTCAAGAGATAAGTATGTCGAAAGAACCTTTCAACTCGAATTTCCTAAGAGTTCAAGAGAGAAAGAGGATGCAGAGGCCTTGGAAAGGCTTACTGCTCTTGTTAAATATGGGAAGGGTTTTAATGTGGAAGACACCCCTGAATATATTGAAGGGACAGGATATCATGTTCATCCTTCTGTGGCAAGACGTCTCCATCAGGGGGAATATTCTATTCAGGCCTTTGTGGATCTCCATGGTCTTCTGGTGGAAGATGCCAAAGAGGTTTTAGAGAAGTTCTTAAAATGGGCAGTGACCACGGGTAAGACAGGCATTCTTATTGTTCATGGCCGTGGTCTTTCTTCTCCTTCCGAACCTGTTCTAAAGAGAAAGGTGGTCGAATGGCTGACCCGGGGTCCTTGGCGGAAGTGGGTTGCGGCTTATGCGAGTGCAAGGATCTGCGATGGAGGAGCAGGGGCTACCTACGTATTACTCAGGCCCCGACCTGTTTCAAAACGGATCAAGATCAGAGGAGGCGAGAAAAAAAAGAGATGAGATGTGGAAGACATCCAGAAAGAGAGGCTAAGGCCATTTGCCAAAAATATGGAACTGGATTTTGTCAGGAATGCTGTGAATGTTTCAATATCGATTATTGCTGCGAATGCCTGGATCCGAAAGCCTATTGTAAGTATAGAATTCAATGCGGTATTTGGGAGATGTCCAGAGATAGGAGGAAGAAGGACGTCGAGATGGGGAGATCCCTATAAGAGGAAAGGTAAAGAGAGATGGGTGACATCGCTTGAATGAAATAGATTTTGATAAAAAACTTTATTTAAAGGGGGTAAGGATCATGGCCATTATCAATCCACTATCGAAACAGAATGCAGATGCTTCAATTCATGGACTCTATGATGCTATGGCAGAGAAGTTTGGATTCATGCCAAATATCTTTGGTGTGATGGCCCATCGAGCTAAGGCTGCCATAAGTTTTGCATCCTTTTTCCAGTTGATCCTTGGTGAAGGGACACTTACGAATCGAGATAAGGAGCTGGTATATTTAGCCACCTCCATGTTTAATAGTTGTGAGTATTGAACACGCGCCCACATTGCTTCGGCGAAGCAGGCAGGAGTAACTCATGAACAGATGAAAGATATCCTTTTCTACCATCGTAGCGAAGCCTTTGACCAGAAAGATAAGACCCTCCTCCATTTTGTTCAGCTTGTTACAGAAGCCCCATCTGCTGTAAGGGAGAATAACCTGGAAGAATTGAAGAAATATTATACCGAAGAACAGATTGTGGAGTTAACCCTGCTGATCTGCACAGCTAACTTTACCAATCGGTTCAATGATGGGCTCCAGATCATTCCTGATTTAGGTTAAATACTCTATTCAGAGGAGGGAATAACCCATTTAACAAATCTTTCGAGGTCATCCCTTGGGGACTTGAAGTGATTGATCGGGATGCTCCAATCTGGATATCCTAAAGCTAACCCGATGACTAAATTCTTATTTTCTGGGATATTCAGGAGATCTTTGACCTCGTCTTCATAGGCAAGAATTAAACCGATCGGACACGTTCCCAACCCAAATTCATGGGCAATCAAAACAAGATATCCAAGGGCAATCCCGACATCAACCATTCGAGTTTTTGGAAAGGAGTCATCCAGACAGATAAGAATAGCAACTGGAGCTCCATAAAAATTACAGCTTCCTTCATTTGTAAATTGATCAGAACTGACTTTCATCTCTTCAAAATAAGGGGTCATCAATTGGAGGGTCTTGGCCCCTCTCTTTCCATATGTTTTTGGCAAGGGCTTGACGTTTCCAGGGTTGCAACCGATCTGTCTTTCTCGATATGCCTTGATCAACCTTCTACTCAGTCTTTCCCTTTCTTCTCCTGTGACAACAATAAATTCCCAGGGTTGGAGGTTGATTGCAGAGGGGGCAAGAATAGTGAGCCTTAAGATCTCCTCAATCTTCTCCCTCGGAATAGGATCAGGTTTAAACCCTCTGATGCTTTTTCTTTCTTGAATCAATTTAAGAAAATCCATAATTCCTCCTCTTTGAATCCTAAGAGCTTATTATGGAACGTACCTGATTGGACCATGGAATGTCAAGGTATCGTGATTCCACTTCAGTGATGCACTATGAGGTTTAGTAATGCATCACTGAAGTGGGGAACCCTATTAGAAGGGATATCTCCGAAAATTTTATAAAGCGGAGCACTTTGAAAAAGGGTTGGTAAAATTCATTTCATCCAACTAATCATAGCCTACCAGTGCCTAAAGAATTTTGTAGGTATGGGGCAAGCTGAGGTTTCCGCTATAAAATTTTCTCCGACATCCCTGCCTGATTCCC